>CAZXCX010000044.1:0-6594 GCA_964639375.1 uncultured Candidatus Bathyarchaeia archaeon | reverse complement strand
AATTTATTTCTTGTTTATATTGCCCCTTTGCAGGTTGCAATTGTCTCATCGTCAATTTGCTCAAGTCCTTTAGTTAACATCTTCAACACGATACTTATGTTTCCAGTTAATCCCACTTCTTTTATGAAGTTGTTTAATTCCCCTTTCGATATTCTCAGTTTCTTACCTTGTTTTTTAATAAAATCAGACAAAACAATTTCTAATGCAGTTACAGATTCGATTGTTGCAAGCCTGAAATCTTCTTGGAGGCAAGCATCTTTTGCCCCAAGAATGAAGAGAATACTCGTATCGAGTTCGCCTTCCGTTGAGAGTATGTCGTTAAGTCTTTTCATTTTTTCGTCATCCATTGTGAAAGGGTGACCGCTTCCTAATCTAAGTCCACCAACTCCAGTATCCATGAGCGCTTTCATGCCAAGGTACATTTTTGACCCGTCCCAATAATAGATTTCGTACGCCATAATATCTTGGTACCTCGCAGACTCGACCCAAAATTCTTTACTAACGTATCTAACTGTCTCTATGAAGCGGTTCAAGAAATTAAGGGCTATTTCTTTAGCCCTTCGCCTTGGAGGAATTTTTCCAAGTACGAGAGGTGCTCTTCCCTCTTCCTGCCAATCCAATAGCCATGGCAAAGTCAATTTAATACGGCTGTAAGATGACCATCCGTACTTATCGAAATTTAATTGCATACTTGCAGTTCCTCCGAAACCTGCTACTTGCTCTCTTTGAACCCTTTTGATTGTTAGTGTTCCTATACGATTTCTCAAGCTTACTCGATAGTCACCATCAGGAACGGGAATAACATAGGGAAGAGAAAAATTGAAAATGGTTTGAGTGTTGCTTGGGAGAGATATTACCATTGTAACCATCTTTTAAATATTAACGATGTCTGGAGAAAAAACTTTTGTTATCAGCCAAGTTAACGGACATTTCCAAATAGAATACGTCTTTTTGCCTTCTCCCTCTCTTCACGCCTCTCTTCCCCAAAATAACACCCCTTTTTCCACCCCTCAGCACGCCTATTTTTAGTTAGATATGCCCCCTTTCCTTACTCTGACCACTGCGAGTATGGGAAAGGGGGTATGATGTGCCTTCAAGAGTGGGGGGATAGGGGATGGTATGCCTTTTTCACGCCTTCAGGCACTTTCAGACCTACCGCATGCCTTCTGATTATCTAAAATCACATGCTTTTCAAGCCCCTGATAGCACTCCAGCTATCTGAAAATCACTTCATTCTCCCGACGAGCAATGCGTCGTCGTCGTCGGGATTAAAATTTAATTCAAGAAGAAAAAATTAGAAATCAAACCTGAATGAAGTATTTCTTAGGATATTATTATTTCAGGTTTTGCTACTTGCTCTTGTTGTAGGGTTCTCTTAGCTGGTTCGCACGCACAAAGCGCTCTTTTAGTTCTTCGTCGCTTGCACCGCGCCGCATCGGCGTTAAGATGTCAACTATGTTATCGTTTCTCATTAGGCATGGCTTCAGTTTCCCATCGCTTGTCACTCGCAGTCTGGTGCAGTGCTGGCAGAACTCGCTGTTTTCGGTTGGATGCACGACCTCCACAGTCACGTCGGGAAGATGGTAAATGTGGCGGTTATGCATGAACCGTCTGGTTTCAACCTTCAAAGCCTTCTGCCGCAGCATCTCTTCGTTTTCATCCAAGAACTTGTGGTACACCGAAAAATACTCGCTGTTAACGTTGACGGGGTCAAGCTCGATAAGCTGGAGAATAGTGCCTGTTTGCCTAGCGAAATCCATCATGTCTGGGACCGCGTCGACGTTGACGCCGTTTAAGACAACCATGTTGAGTTTGACTGGACAAAATCCCGCCGCAACCGCGGCTTTGACGCCTTCCAATGCGTTTTCTATTCTTCCATCGGTGAGCTTGTGATAAACGTCAGCGTTCAAAGTCGGCAGGCTGATGTTCACGCGTTTCAGTCCGCACTCGTGCAGTTCCCGAGCTTGGAAGCCGAGCAAAGTGCCGTTGGTCGTCAATGAAAGGTCCCTTAAGCCGGGGTTGGCGGCTATGCCCTTGACGATTTCGCAGAGGTCCTTCCGCATGAGCGGTTCTCCGCCCGTCAGCTTGATTCGGTTGATGCCTAAGCTTAAGGCTATTCTTGCGATGCGCACGATTTCGGCAACGGTCATTTCTTCGGCTGTGCCTCTTGAACATGAGCCGATTTCTTCGCCTTCTTTGTGGCAGTAGTCGCAGCGCAAGTTGCACCGCTGTGTTATCGCTATTCGAAGGTTAAGCAAGGGTCGACTGTAGTTGTCTGTTAGAACCATCGTTATTCCCGTGCGTGCCTAACGATATGAGGCGCTTCCGGCAATATAAGCGTTTCAACCGAAACACGCACAGCGTCAGGGGAACCAGGAATACAAAAGAACGCTTTGCCCTTCGCCACGCCCGCGACAGCGCGGGATAAAACAGCCGCAGAACCCACTTTGTCATAACTTAAACGGCGAAAAATCTCTCCGAAACCAGGAAGGGTCTTCTCCAAAAAAGGCGAAACCGTCTCAATAGTAATGTCCGCGGGAGTTATACCCGTGCCACCGCAAAAAATGGCAACATCCAAATCCGCAGAACCCAAGATATCCTTCACGGCTTTTTCAATCATCATCTTGTCGTCCGAGATAATCTTCTTAAACGCGACCACATGGCCCGCGTTTCTCAACAAAGCCTCAATAGTGTCGCCTGAAACATCGTCTATTTTCTCGCCTTTCTGCACACGCTGATACCGCGAAGTGCTGCAAACGAAAACCGCGAAATTCAACTTTTTAGGCGCTGCAGCTTTATGCTTTTTTGCGCTTTCGCTCACGCTGGTTACACCTGCTTCAATTTTCTTACGACATGAATGTTTTCTACCGCCGTGGTCGGGTATTGCCCGTTCGGGTCCTTTTCGTACTGTTTCACCATGTCCCAGATCGTCAGCAAACCGACAGCAGTTGCGGCGAGGGCTTCCATTTCCACGCCAGTTTGAGCTTTAGTCTTAACGGTGGCTGTGACTTCTACGGTGGTTTTGTCCAGAATTTTGGCTTCAACTTCCACGCTCGTCAAAGGCAACGGATGACAGAGGGGAATTAAACCGCTCGTTTTCTTGGCAGCAAGAACGCCTGCTATTTTTGCCGTGTAAAGCGGGTTGCCTTTGGCGATTTTTCCTTCTCGAATCAAGTTCACGGTTTCGGGTTTCAGCTTAATAGTTCCGGTTGCTGTTGCTTC
The DNA here is from genome assembly GCA_964639375.1 of uncultured Candidatus Bathyarchaeia archaeon. Taxonomy (GTDB): domain Archaea; phylum Thermoproteota; class Bathyarchaeia; order Bathyarchaeales; family Bathycorpusculaceae. The sequence goes on along the minus strand of CAZXCX010000044.1, from coordinate 3,372 downwards.
ACGAAATATCTCTGCTTTGCCTGAAACATCAACCATAGCCACACTGCTTTCCTCCCAAAGATTGGATACGCTTTACTGCTTATTTAGCTGCTCCCAAACCTCTATTAGGTTTTGCACCGCAATGGCTTTAGGCGAAAAGTCGTTGAACTTGTACATGCGAATTCTTCCATAGACCCTCTGCTGGAGTATGCCTTCAGCCTCCAACAGTTTCAAATGCTCATTCGTCGTCGAATAATTCAAGTTAATCCTACGAGCGATGTCAGAAACGTTAAGCGCGCCCAGCCGCGCGACAAGTCTAAGGATTTTCATCCTAGGCTTAGAAGAAAAAACCTCTTCTATTTCCATAGCGCTTCACACTTATCTTTTTTCTACAGCGGCACTTAATTCTTTCTCCAACTCGTAGGCGGGAATCGAAGGCAAAGAAACACGCGTCGACCTGCCACGTGTAGCTGCTGTTGCGACCTCGGTTTTCAATATGCCTAACGCGGAGAGAAGCTGAACGTACTTCCAGAGTTGAGTGTGACTGTGCGGCTGTTCGCCGAATTCTTCGCATACCACTGCATAGGCCTCCTCGATTTCCGACAGAGAGGCGTAAGCGTTTTGACTTTCCTTGAAAAATCGAGCCACACCGAGCAAAAACAGTTTCTCATGAAGCCCCAGAGACGCCAACTCGCTTCTTCGGATAGTTGGAATTATGCTGGAAACCGCTTTTCGCACACACTCAGGCGTGACCGAACCCATATCCTCCGCATCAGCGTATTTTCCAGCTCTCCACAAAAGCTCAATAGCGAAGCGGGCGTTTCCGCTTTCGGAAAAACCCAGTTCAGCTACGAGGTTAACAATGTCTTCTGAAACTGTTGAAGGCCAAAAAGCCATGGAAACCCTTTCGTTCAGGATGTCTGTGAGCTGGTCTTTTTCATATTTCTCTAAGCTGATTACGTTGCGTTGCAGCGTGCTTCTTGAGCTGGCGTCTAACTTCTCTGTTGACTTCAGATCTCGTATAATGAATATGAGCGATATTCGCTGAGGCTTGCTTGGTCTTATTTCTTGCAGTCGCGTTAGCTTGTAGACGGTTTCTGACCCTTCTCGGTTAATGAGAGTGTCGAATTCGTCCAAGGTTAGGATAACGTGCGCGTTTTCTTCATCCAAAGTTTGCAGGAGTGTGCCTAACACCTCTTCTGCAGAGTAGCCGCGCTTCGGAAAGCTCGGGCGGAAGACAGCGAGTACGTGTTGCAGTATAAGGAAAAGTTTGCCACGGTACTCACGGCAGTTAACATGTACGTACCGAAGTTTTGCGCCCTGCTTGTTTGCTTCAAGAGTTATGTCTGCCCCGAAACGCTGGGCAAGGGCGGTTTTTCCAGTGCCAACATCGCCTGTTATTATAACCCGCTGAGTCATCCTTTCTGGAAAACGCAGCAAGAAATTGAAAAATTCCATCAGCAAGCGGTGTTCTTTCTCTCTGTGAGGCAAGCGGCGGGGAACGTAGTTGATGTCGAGTTTTGCCTCGTCTTTGAACACGCTTTGATGTGGCGTCACAGGTTTAAACCTCAAGTTAATTACGTTTGGTGTGTGTTATTCTTTTCTCTTGCCGAGTAATCATTCTTTTTGGAACAAAAGCTTAATAAAGTGATTCGTAAACTCTATTTGCGATACGACAAAATGATACCAAAGTACTTCTTCCTAACGAAAGGCGTCGGCAAACACAAAGAGCATCTTCAAAGCTTTGAGTTGGCTTTAAGAAACGCGGGCATACAACACTGCAACTTGGTAAACGTTTCAAGCATAGTGCCGCCAGGATGCAAAATGCTTTCGCGAGAGCAAGGCTTAAAGATGGTGCATCCGGGCGAAATTACCTTCGTGGTTTTGGCTAAGAACGCAACTAACGAGCCGCATAGGCTAGTCGCGTCATCCATAGGTGTAGCTATCCCCTCGGGCAACAACCATTATGGCTACTTGTCTGAGCACCACTCTTTTGGGCAAACAGACGAGACAGCCGGAGATTACGCAGAAGACTTGGCTGCGACAATGCTTGCAACGACAATGGGAATTCAGTTTGACCCTGAAACTGCTTGGGACGAAAGAAAACAAATTTTCAAAACCAGCGGAATGATAATCAAAACAGCCAACATAACCCAATCGGCAACAGGAGACAAGAAAGGCTTGTGGACAACAACCGTGGCAGCGGCAGTTTTTGTGACAGCAAAAAACCATAAACTTGCAAAGAAGTGAAAACTACCTCTAAAATTTTGTAGTTTCTTGTTATTTTCCCTTTCTCAGCCGTCACTTCCAGCGCGTTCTTTTAAATGAATGCGCCTTTTTCATTACAATTATTATTCTGCTGTCTGATTTTTGAGCCTGCCTGCTGAGCATGGCGGTTTTTTTAGGAATAACAATTTTTGCCTTCACCAGAGTTATAAACTGGAAAATGGAAATAACCACTTGAAAAAAATAATAGGCTGTTAAGTCATGTTAAGGAGCAATGCAGCGTGAAGTTCGCAGGCAGAACAGCAACCGCCATAATAACATTCCCGCCCGACAAGATTTTGCTAATCAAAAGGCGCACCGTACCCTTCAAAGGATATTGGGCTCTGCCGGGCGGAAGGGTTGACTCTGGAGAAACAGTTGAACAAACCATAGTGAGAGAGGTTAAAGAGGAAACAGGTCTCGACATCGCAGTAGTGAGCAAGATAGGCGATTACCATGAGCAGGGAGTGCAAGACGGCACAGAATATGACTATTACCCTGCGTGTTTTCTCGTAAATGTTGTTGGCGGAGAAATAAAAAAGCAAGAAAGTGAAATTGAAGAGATTAAGCTTTTTAGTTTAAACGAGATTCCAGAAGCCCTTGCTTTTGAACATGCCTTAATGATTAAGGATTATGTTGCCATGCGTGAGGCAAGCGCGAAGAGTAAAATTGCTTAGGGCGGTGGGGTCTCAGTGGGTTCGAATGCGATAAAAAGATCGTAGCTCACGATGTCTTTTCCATCATATTTAATTTGTATCTCAAAAACGCCCACAGCATCGCTGTTAACCTTTTCTACTGTGAAGCTTGGCTGTGGCGAATTGATGGTAAGAATGGGCCCGATTTTCTCTCCTTTAGAATTATAAACATCTGCCGTTATGCCAAAATAATAATCTTCATCATAGTCATTCCTAATAGTTCCATTTATAATAACACAGGGATCACCCTTGTTAACCGAATAGAAACCAGTGGCACCTGAACGAGTAAAGCTTTCGTTATAAACGCCATAATGCAGCTGTGAATCGACCAAAAAAACCTTGGTTTCTACTCCTCCCTGATAATCTGCGGGATAATGGAGATACTCTCCATTTTTTGGTTGCTTCACTGAAGCTGGTGAAAGCAATTGAATAG
>CAZXCX010000043.1:0-6597 GCA_964639375.1 uncultured Candidatus Bathyarchaeia archaeon | reverse complement strand
ATGAGGCTCGCGGCGGAAATCGCCAAGATAGGAAATAGCGGCATCACGTATCGCCAGTGCTTATTCGCGATTAACGTGAAGAAAACGAAAACTATGAAAAACCATGTTAAGAGAAACTTGTCTTCCGTTTTTCTCCTCCATGTGAATAAACCCAAGCCGAGCAAGCCCACGATGTATAGCAAGAGAGAAATTGGGTGGACGTTGCTGTAAGGCCAAGTCATCTCTATAAAATAGAATATGGGAAGTGGAAATCGTGTGCTGTACAGCGACTTCTCCGGGTTGCCTATACTTAGCGCGTATATCCATTGATCCAGCATTCCTGAGGCGTAGATCTGATAGGAGATAAAAATCCACGGTATTACTATCAACGCGACAGCCACTATCAAGAGGGGCATCTTGGAAAGTTTTGCCTTAAGATAATCTCGACTTAAGATGAATATGCTTGCTATCATGATTAAGCCTGCAACCAGCATTTGATATTTAACCAGAAAACCTATTCCCAAGGTTAAGCCGCTCAAGATTAAGTCTCTATTCCGATGCGTACGTATCCAGCTGAAGAAAAAGAACATTGTAACTGTAAAGAAGAACATAAGCATGGTTTCTATCATTGCCACTCGCGAAAGCCAAAAAACCCCCGGCATCAATCCGAGTAGGACGCTTGAAATCAGCGCGATTTTTGGCCCGTACATTCTATTAGCCGTTTCAAACACTATCCAGAGTGAAAGAAGCGCGAATGTTACTGAAACAAATCTGCCAGCGAATACGCTCACGCCTCCGATGCTGAAGAAGCCGGCTGTTATTATGTCGAACATTGGCGGATAAAACGCGTTAAACGCGAAGTATTCTTGGTAGCGTCCACGTAAGAGAAGCAAACCGCCATTTAGATGTGTAATTTCGTCCCATTGAATTGCCATGAACGATAAATCCAGCAACAGGAAAACCGCGAAGACTACTGCAAAAGCCAAAAAAGCTAATCGCCACTTGTTAAATCCGCTTTTCAACCATGCTGAAAGAGAGTTCAGGCTTAATTTACTCATCTTAGTCCTCGGCTGGCTTTGTGTGAGCTATTCAAATCCAGTTAGATACAAAAAACAAATATAAAACCATCTAAAAAACCTCTGGCAACCATCAAGCATAGAAGAAGAGCAAATGTTTTCTTGATAGGGAGATTATTTTGCTCAGTCTTTGGTTTTCACGAATATAGAAAGCGCAACAGAGAGTAAAATGAAATGAGGAATAATACTCCAAATACTTGCAGTGATAAGCTGAAAATAGGCTCTGAATGGGATCGTTCACATCAACTGGAGCATGTATTTCATAGTCGCTTTGGTTGTCGTTGTCGCGTTTTTGGCGGTAACGCTCGTTCACGAAAAAGGAAGAACGTACGCACTTCAAACATAAAACGCAATCGAAATGTAGCGATTTGGTAGCCCGGGATACGTGACTTATCTCGTTTAAATTTCTCACTTGGGATTAACAATTATGACAGGTCTGAGTAGAGGAAAATATCGATTTAGATTATCGGGGGGGAATCCTACCCCCGCACTGCGGCTAAAAATTTCCGTTGTGTCGTCTTTTTAACGTCTATTCAGAGGGAACTTGAGCCGGCTTTTGAGGTTAGTACGGTATAGGTTTAAATCATTGAGGTTAAGACCTGTTCTTTTTCTTTTCGTCGTTTCTTTTAATTCCCTCTAACTGTTTTTTTTGAGCCGTGTTAGGGTCTTAGCATGCGATGGTATCCGTTTTTTAAGAGTTGGGCATGGAACTTGTTTCCTCAACTGTTCGATTTAGCGTTACCTCCGCAATGTTTCGGCTGTACTCCACAATTCGTTTTGAACTGTCAAGGAGCAACCTATAGATAGATGAGACATTTGGGTCAAGCTTTTTACTGGACATTAAAGTGATCAGATCGTTTTCTAAGGTGACAAACGACTCTAGTTGAGAGATTGTCTTATCGGCGCTTTCATAGTCCCTTTCGAACATAGCCTTTAAGGTTTCCTCAAACAATTGATTTGCCAAAGAATTGAAATTCAAGATTTGAATATATGCTTCTTCGTCAACTGACTCTTTTAAATATAGCATTTTATCTTCAATCAACTTTTTAAGGATCCTTATGTTATTAGCAATATTCAATGCGTTGTCTGCGATGCTTTTTATGTCATTGGCGATGATCCTGTAGCCTAAAAATTCCTTTGGGGTTTCAAATCCCCAGTCTTTGAATAAATTCTGCTCTAAGCCAAACTTTAATTGACGGACAACATAAAGATTTAACCGATTTACATCGATATGTGCATCAATCACGCTTTGAATTAAGTCTTGATCCATATTCTTTAGCGCTAAGGTGGCGTCTTTATTTGCTGAAAGGGCTAAGCCAGCCATCCTCTTAATAGCCTTCTCCATAGGAAAGTCAGGGTGATTTATCAGAATTTGGATGGTGATTTCTTTCGATGTTTGTTCTATGATCTCTGATCCTAGGAGCGCATTTTTGATAAGATTGTTTGTTGCTGTTTTGAATTTCTGATAGATTTCGCTTTCTTTGAAACGGACATGAATAAACTCAGCACTTACAACATAGAGAGCGGTTATCCTGCGGCATAGTGATTGAGGATCACTCTTTTGGTCTACATAAATCCAATATTCTCTCAGTTTAGGCTTCTTGGCTTCTTTTCTTCCCTCCATTATTTTTCTTGGAACCAAAAGAAGCGATGAATCTTCACATACTTTGAATGCTATTTCGCTTCCTTTCTCTATTCCAACTTCTTGCGTCCAATCTTTTGGCAAAGATATGCTAAGTGATCCTCTTCCTGCACATTGAACCTTTCTATATCCTAAATCTTTCTCCATCAAGTATTGTCTCCTCTCTTACATATATTTCACATATTTTACACAAATCATTATTTGAATTATAAATCATTTGTGATAATTTTATATGAAATATTTGACGCAGATAACTCGGTAAAAGGTAATGGTATTAAGGTTTTGTAGAGATTGTGCAAACTTTGAAGATCGAAGAGACATAGACGGTGTTGCCTTGTGCAAAATGAACATCGGACCTTACGTATGTTGTGAAGAATTCGAGCCAAGGAAGGAGAGCGTAAATGCGAATAGAGTATATAATAGGTTTTGTGTTGAGTGCGCTAACTTCGAAGAAATAGATGGAATTTCCCTATGCGGGAAGAATCATACTCCTGGTGTTGCCTGCTGCGAATTTGAAAGCAGATTTGAAAACTTAAACGTGACACAAGAGAATAATCGTATGAAAACAGTTTTGGTAGCATATGCCGCTGTACACTATGTCTTTGAGCCTATACCATCTTCTTTAGTAAAGATTGGGCGAAAAATTAAGTGGTAGCCCGGGATAGCTTCAAACTCTCGGTTCAAACTTTTCCTGCACACTATCAATGTGCGAGCAAGAAGTAGCTTGATTGCGATTGAAACGAATAGATTTTACTCGCATTTTCGCTATGCAGGCGAGAGTTCGAGAATTTTGACCAACATGTTATATCCCAAATATGCATCTAAGAGATTTTGACCGCCCCATACTCAAAAGGGTTCAAATCCATTTTTGTCGGAGCTTTTCAAAACATCAAAATTGACAGTTTCTATACTCTGCCAACAGCATTAATGTTGATAGCCACTGTGCTGTCGCTTGCTTACGCTGTAAGATACATAGACTACGTTTTTTGGACCAACAAAGCTTGAAAAACCCAAGGAGGTCCCGTTTTCTATGAAGTTATCGATGGTTATGTTGACGGTTTTTGTCGTTGTTCTAGGAATATGGCCTACATTCTTTGTTAATCTTATCACTACCGTGAGGTTTGGCTAGCAAAGAAGAATATGCACGCACCTTTTAAGCGGAAATAACTCTTATTATGATAGATGTTGAGTGCTTTGTTCTTGTGGTGGAAGAGGAAGTTAAAAGTGGATTTAGGCGAGTTGGAGGATGAAAGAGAATCCTTGTCTCGTTTCTTGCGCACGACCCTCAAAGTGGAGGTTGCTTCTGATGACAATAGCATATCGATAGATTCCGAAATTTTGTCTCCACAAGAGCTGAAGAGATTGGTGAATCGATTTATTTACCATCAAAATCTAAATAACAAGTATTGGGTTACGCTTGAAGGCAGTGTCGTTAAAATCAACAAGTTTAAAGGCGCCGAGAAACACAAAAAGCGAAAGAAAAAAGCGGCTCCGCCTTCAACGATTAAGCACGGTTGGTAACAAGCGCGCGCTAATTTGTCTTTAAGTTCTAAAAGTATTCCGATGTGCTTATTTCTTTGGAAAATTATGATAAGAATTGAAAGGTCTTGACCTCATTGAAGAAATTGACTATAATGCTAATTGCACTTATCCTCATAGGACTGTGCATCAACTTAGGCAGCAGTTCAGATAATGCCAATAGCATTTTAAAGGTTAACATAAACGGCGAAATAACTTCCGCAACCACAACCATGGTGAATGATGCGTTGAAGTTGGCTGAGGTTCAACAAACCCGATTAATAATTGTAACGCTGAACACTCCCGGAGGAGAGGTGGATGCCGTTAAAAATATAATGAACCTATTCGACAATTCTAACATCACAATTTGCTGTTTTGTCTATCCATCTGGAGTGACGGCTTGGAGCGGAGGAACCTATGTTTTAATGGCTTCTCATATTGCTGTCATGGCTTCTGGGACAACAATAGGGTCGTGTCAGCCAGTCTTGTCAACTGGAGAGCCGATCAGCCAATCGAAATATGTGAATGCATTGGCAGCTCTGATGGAAAACCATGCAGCACTACATGATAGAAATGAAACTATGGCGAAACTGTTCGTAACTGAAAACGATAATTTGGGTTCAGAAAAGGCCCTTCAATTTCATGTCATTGAATTTGTAGCAGATGATATCAATACATTGCTAATGAAGCTGGAAAGCTTCACGCTTGTTCGTTTTGAGAAAACACTTGGTTCTGAGGTATGGAAGCTTGTTCCAAATGATATCGCTCAAAATTATTCTTATAGACTGTCTTTCAACAACATCCGCGAAGCCAACATAGTTGAGTACACGCCAGGGATCCAAACAGTCTTACTAAGCATCCTGTTGAACCCGCTTGTCAGTTCATTATTGCTAATAATAGGCATATTCCTACTTTTTATAGGTATCAAAACACCCGGTTATGGTGCTGAAATCACTGGCGCTGTATGCGTTGTTTTAGCTTTAATTGCCTTCGGGGTCATAGGAATATCGTTGGGTGCTGTTGTACTATTCGCGATAGGGGTAGTTTTAATTATTGCAGAGTTGAAGACACACATAGGTGTGTTGGCTTTAGGCGGGGCAATCTGCATAGTTATCGCAAGTTTACTCTTATTTCCGTCTCCCCAATGGCTTATTTATTATGGGGTTATCCAGCAAATACAAGAAGTGCTTCTAATAGCGGCTGCTGCGATGGCATCTCTTTTCTCCTTTATAGTTTACAAAGCAGCCAAGGCGAGACTTTCCAAGGTTAGAACAGGCAAAGAAGCATTAATTGGCGCTAGAGGCATTGCGGTAAGTGACCTCAAACCGAAAGGTGAAATTCGAGTTGTGGGTGAATTTTGGCAGGCTAAGGCTAAGGATGATTGGATAAAGAAAGGTGAAGAAGTGGAAGTGATTGACATGGAAGGTCTCTTTCTCATAGTTAGGCTTGTCAAAAGAAAAGGCTTAACGGCTTGAAAGATAAATGGTAAATGGAGGTGAAATCATGATTGACTTTGTAACTATTGCTGTTGCTTTCATAATCCTTATCGTTGCACTGATACTGCTTAGCGGATTGAGAGTTCTAAAAGAATGGGAAAGAATGCCGGTCTTGAGGCTTGGACGTTACGTAGGTTTGAGAGGCCCTGGGATAACCTATCTTATCCCGTTCATTGACAGGGCGCCAATAAGAGTTTCAACGAGACTAGATACAATCGAGTTTAGAACAGAATCGACTTTGACCAAAGATAATGTTCCCGTAAACGTGGATTCTGTCTTGTATATGAGACCTGTAGAAATAGAGAAAGCTGTTTTGTCCGTTGAAAACTATTTGCAGGCTACCCAATTAGCCTCGCAGACAACACTCAGGGAGGTAATAGGCAAAGTGGACCTCAATGAGTTGCTTGCAGAACGAGAAAAAGTTGGAAACCACTTACGCGAGATTATTGATGAGAAAACCGAGGCCTGGGGGATAAAAGTCACATCCGTTGAGGTAAGAGACGTCATAATACCAACAGCCCTACAAGATGCTATGTCTAGACAAGCACAAGCGGAAAGAGAAAGAATCGCAAGAGTGACGCTGGCTACAGCAGAATTTGAAGCTTCCGAAATGATGATAGAAGCTGCAAGCATGTACGAGAAAAGCCATGAAGGTTTAAGACTACGCTGGATGAACATACTATACGAACTAGGGCAGCAAGCAGGCACAAACACCATAATGTTGATTCCCGCAGTTATGCCCGAAGCAGGATGGCCGCCAGTAGGCATGTACGGCTTCAAAGAACTACCTAAAGGTCAAGCAAAAAGCGAATCAAAGAAAACAGAAACTCGATAAAATGATACGAATATAAAGTGTCTATTCGCCTGAGATATCTGATGGTAGTTA
>CAZXCX010000042.1:0-6815 GCA_964639375.1 uncultured Candidatus Bathyarchaeia archaeon | reverse complement strand
GTCATTGAGGAAGTGCCAGTAGAAAAAAGGGATTTTACCGGAGGAAAAGCAAAGGCGTTGCTTACCGAGTTGAAAAGCAAGGGCGCCATGTTCGTTAAGAGCCAAAATGAGCTTTTGTCAATTCTTAACGTGTCTGGAGAAAAGTTGAAAACAGCCAGAGAAGAAAGAGCCAAACTTCTTGATCACCTAAAGCCCGTCAAATTCATAAAGAAAATTAAATAATTGGTAAGGGTAAAAAAATTAGGGAGAAAAAGGTTGCTATGAAAGTTGTTGTTTCATGGAGTGGCGGCAAGGACAGTTGCTTTGCATGTTATAAGGCGATTCAAGAAGGTTACGATGTTTCGCAGCTTTTAATTATGATGTCCGACCCGAGCAAATCGAATTTTCACATGATCAGTTCTGAACTGCTGGACGCTCAATCACAGGCCATCGGGATTCCGATAGTGAAGTGGACGACTACTCCAGATACTTACGAGCAGGAATTCAAAAAAGCATTGTTGCAGATTAAAGCTAAGGGCGTGGAAGGGATTGTGACGGGAGACGTCTACGACGTTGCCTTGCATGAGGCGGGTTGGCTAGACCGCGTCTGCAAAGAAGTGGACTTAAAACCAGTAAAGCCTCTGTGGCATCGTGACACACAACAGATTCTCAACGAATTCATAAACGAAAGTTTCAAAGCTACCGTGGTCAGAGTAAAAACCGATGTGCTGGGAATGGAATGGCTTGGAAGACAGGTGAACAAAGGTTTCTTTAACGATTTACTCAAACTAGGCACGGTAGATCCTTGCGGCGAACGAGGCGAATTCCACACGTTTGTAACGGACGGACCATTGTTCAAGAAACGGATAGAGATTCTTGAAAGCGAAAAGACGACGCTGAACGGCTATGGCCGGTTGGAAATCACACGCTTCGAGATTAAGCCGAAAGGGCGGTAACTAAGGAAATGAAGAAAATCTTTGATGTGTTATTAGCCCACAACGAATTCAAAGCAGAAGCATTCATCAAAGAGCTGGAAGGAAAGAAACCGCTTTTCGTCTGCACGATAGCTACTACAGAAACCGCCAAGATTCCAGGAATCTCTGCGGCTGGAAAACATCCCGAGTTCACTGATTACACGCCGCCTGCTGACGCTGAACTCCTTCTCTTGGGCAAGTGTAAATGCATCGCCGGCGTGCCTGTGACTCCTGACGGGATTCCTACGCCAGCGTTGATAACCATGTCGGCTTTGAGGCTTGCGGATATACCTGTGCTAGTTGCCAGTGGCGGATTGAAAGTGAAACCTCAAATTCCTCTGTTAGATTTGGGCGGAAACGCCGGCAAGGACATAAGAACTGGAAACGCAGTGGACAATGTTGAAGAAGTTATCCAAAGAGCCACTACCGCCGGAGAAAACTTGGCTAAAACGGCGGATTACCTTGTAATCGGCGAAAGCATACCTGGCGGCACAACAACAGCGCTGGGCGTCCTGTCAGCCATGGGTGTAAACGCCGAAGGAAAAGTCAGCAGCAGCATGCCAGAAAATCCACATGGGTTAAAGGCTGAAACTGTTAGGAAAGGATTGGCTGCTTCAGGCGAGAGTTTCGGCAGTTTGGCGAAAAACCCCGTTAAAGCTATCTCCTGCTTGGGCGACCCTATGATGCCCGCTTTTGCAGGATTAGTCGTTGGCGCTGCTACGCAGGTTCCTGTGTTGATGGCTGGAGGGACTCAGATGAGCGCCGTATTAGCCGTTGTCAATGCGTTGAACCCGGACGTTCTGTGCAACGTGGCTATTGGCACCACAAGATGGATCATAAGTGACCGCTCATCCGACCTTAAGGGCATAGTTGCTCAGGTCTCTGATGTGCCAATCTTGGCGGCTGACATAGATTTTGCTCCATCTAGATTTGAGGGTCTAAAAGCTTACGAGAAAGGCATTGTAAAGGAAGGCGTCGGGGCTGGAGGCGCTGCCATAGCGGCGATGGCTAAAGTAGGCGGTGCTATAACTAAGGACATGTTGCTTCAAGAGATCGAGAGAAACTATGCTTTGTTAATGGGAACGAAGTGATGATGCTGGATGCTTAGAGAAATCAAGAGCCTCTTTTCGTTTCTCACCATCATCCCATTGAGCATGGACAAAGACTGCTTGACTGACGCTGCGAAGGGCATGTTCCTTTTTCCTTTGGTAGGCGCTCTTATTGGGTTGTTGGCTGGGCTATTCGGCTGGGTAACTTCCCAGTTTCTTCCCAGTTTAATCGTCGGAGCATTAGTTTTGGGCTTTTTGTTGCTAATCACCGGGTTACATCACACCGATGGCTTGCTGGATTTCGGCGACGGAGTCATGGCTCAAGGTACAGCGGAAAGAAAAATCGAAATCATGCACGATCAATTGACTGGTGCGGGCGGCTTATCATTGGGAATAATGACTTTCTTGATCACCGCCCTCTCTATAGCTGAACTAAACGAGGGCATTATCATCCAAGGCTTAGTAGTTGTTGAGGTTTCAGCAAAACTTTCCATGGTTATCGGCGCTTGGGCTGGAAAAGCCGTTCACAAGGGAATGAGCTCTTCTTTCCTAGAAGCCATGCACGGCAAGAAAGGCACTGCCCGTTTGATTGCTGCCTTAGTTATCTCTCTCGGAATAGCCGTACCTCTGCTGTGGTTAGCCGGCACCGTAACCTTGTTGGCGGCTATAATGGCGAGCCTCATTATGGTGGGAATTTCCCACAGGCACTTCAAGGGCGTAACAGGCGATGTGCTGGGCGCAACAAACGAGCTAACCCGCATGGTTTCACTAATCACATTGTTGGCGATGATCAGATGGGCATAACCGCGCTTGTCATGGCTGGCGGAAAAGGCACACGCATGGCGCTCTCGGAAGAGAAGCCTCTGCTCCGAATCGGCGACAAAGCCGTCATCGAGCACGTTCTCGCGGCACTGAAAAACGCCAAAAAAGTCAACTCTATCGTGGTTGCGGTTAGCGATTACACGCCCAAAACCGCCAAGCTGATGCTTCAGTTTCCAGTTTCAGTTATCAAAACTCCGGGAAAAGACTATGTTTCTGATATGCGATACGCCGTTAAAAGCCTCAACTTGCAATCTGTGTTGGCTATTGGGGCTGATCTTCCGTTGATCACGGGTGAAGTTGTCGACGCTATTGTGGAGAGTTATGAGCGGTGCAGTAAGCCTGCCTTGAGTGTTGTGGTGCCGATGGAAATGAAGGAGGCGCTCGGGTTAGGCGGAGAGTACGCGTTTGAGGTGGATAACATACGTGTGGTTCCTGCGGGAATTAACATGATTGATGGGCGGAGGATTGACGAAGAAGAATTGGATGAAGAAATTTGCCTGCTGGATCGGAAAGAGGTCGCCGTGAACATTAACACAGTACAAGAGCTAAGAATAGCTGAGAATCTTTTCGCTATAGCTCTTAATGAATAGTCGCTCGGGAAACCTACCCCCTCCCTTATATATACCTTGAATGGTAGGTTCTCTTACGAAGTTCTGCGGAAAAAGTTGAGTGAACCAATAGGCAACCAAGCTTAGGTCGGTATGTCCTTCTTTTCGAAGACCCATACGACAATGACGAGCAGCACAATCGCCAGTACCGTCAATACCATGAAATCTCCTAATTTGAACAGGTCGTCGATTATGACCGAGGAGTAGTCCCAGTATTTGAAGATGCTGATCGTTTTCATCCACTCAAGGCTTTTGGAAAAGCCACCGAAGGTGTACAGGAAGAATTCCGTAAAGACGAAAGCAAACGTTACGCCCATGCCAGTTCTGACTTTCTGGAACAAAACGGCAGTAAGCATACCGACTGCTGCTATTACCATGAGGAAGGGCAGACAGCTTATCAATGACAAGAATATTGCTTCAGCAGAAACTTCATTGAGCGCATTAATGCTTGCTAGTCCGCCAGCAAGCCCTACAATTGCTACTAGAGTTGTTAACAGGGCAATGAGGCTCATAGCGCCAAACTTCTCTAATAGATAACGTCTACGGGATATCGGTGTAGATAACATGATGTCCATACGTTTGTTCTCAAAATCACTCGCAATTATTGATACAGCTAAATAGGCAATAAACAACCCTGCGACTACCCACCAGAAGCCGAAAAACTCGAAAGTTATGAATCCTTTGACTTCGAGCATGCTTACGCTTCTTCCTCCTGTGAAGCTAGCATAGGCAGGATTCTTTAGTAATTCCTTAAAGGGGTCCTCGCCTTTTTCCGTTGTAGCAATGCCAATTAATAGTGGGTCAGACGTTTCGTCTGTTACGGCCATAACCGCGTAATACCGTTTTTCCTCAAAATCCTTTTCAAAAGTAATGCTAGTCTCTTCACCAAGGTATGCAATTTTTGCCGTTACCATGCTTACGCGAGTGTCTTCCAGCACCATGTAGCTGGTTGCATTCTGCAGCGGTTCCCATGAGAGGGTGATATTGCCTCCTTGCTCGTTGGGAAGCGATAAATTCACCTTGTTTGCTCCTTCCAATTGTTCAGTTAATGAATCTCGGTAGAAGGGAAAAATTTGCACTATGCCCGCGGAAATGACGAGTATAAGTATGCCGAATATAAGGATGCCTTTCCATCCAGTTCTGAGTTCCATGCATGTTATTCTGCCAAGCATTATGCATCACCTCTTTTTTGATTTTCTGCCTCCGCATAATATTTCAGGAATAATTGCTCTAAGCTGTAGCTTTTCAGAGTCATGTTCAGTATTCGATGATTTGACACTGCCCCGATGACACCGTCAAGGTTCTCGTGTATGCTTAGTATAAATCTGCCATCATCTTGGTGTATCTCACTTACGCCCTCAAGTTTGAACTCATCAATGTTGACGGGATCACTGAATTCAACTTCAAGCACCTTTCCTGTTTTTTCCCGCAAAATCTGTATGTCCTCCACCACTACTAGTTTACCCTTCCTGATGATGGCAACTCTGTCGCAGACGGATTCAACTTCTGCCAAATTATGTGAAGATGTGAAAATGGTTTTTCCCTGCTTTTTTTCTTCACGCAGAATTCGATAGAATTCCTGTTGCACAAGCGGGTCAAGTCCTGATGGCTCATCCATAATAATGAGCTCTTGATCCGCCATCAGTGTCTGAACGATTCCAACTTTCAGTTTGTTGCCCTTGGAAAGCTCATTTGTTTTCCGTTCAAGATCTAGTTCCAGCCGTTTAGCTAAATCCACCATTTTTTTCGTAGAGTCGCACTCTCTTAGCGAGAGTAGATACTTGAGATAAGACTTGACTTTGACTGATGGGATGAGTCCAAAATCTCCAGGCAGATACCCTGTCTTTTTTCGTATTGCAATCGCATCTTTATGTGAATCCAATCCGAATATGGTTATCTCGCCTGCTGTTTTTGCAATCAATGCGAGACAAGTACGTATTGTAGTTGTCTTACCTGCGCCATTGGGCCCAAGAAAACCCATTATTTCGCCTTTGTGCACTGTGAGGCTTAAGTTCTTAACACCTACATGCTTCCCGTACATTTTTGTCAGATTTTCTATGATTATTACTTTTTCTTGGTTCATGGCAATCTCTCTGTACCATAAATTTCATAATTCTGATAATTTCTAAATTTTTGCGTAATTCTCATAATTATGGAAAGATATATAAAACTTTCCCCCATTATGATAATGCATGAATTCGCTTCAGGAAATCAGAGCGGGATTTATCCGAATCTACGAAGATATCGTACGCGCAAAAGGACTGCCAACAATCATGGGCAGAATTATGGCTGTCCTCCTCCTCGAGGGGCGTGAATTAAACCACAAAGAAGTTTCGAGGCTAACGGGCTATTCTATGGCCTCTGTGAACAGAACCTTAAATCAGCTGGTTAGCATGGGAATGGTTCACAAACACAAGGATCCCTTACAAAAATATTATGTATTCCATGTAAACATTGATTTCCCTGAAATGTTCGCCAAAAGTACAGAGAAAATGATTATGGTCTACGAAACGCAAAGGGATGAAATAAATAACTTAACCCAGAAGTTGATTGCGCTTGAGTCGGAGGGAAAGGAACAAGCTGAAGTCAAACGTTTATGGGCTATACTAAAAAAGTTCGATAAAATACTGGGAGTTACAATGGAAGTTCTGGAAAACACAATTAAAGAACTGCGCTCTCGCAAAAGATACAGCTAATTCCTTAAGAAGCCACGTTCATGATCTTCTCTAAAGCAATAGTTTGATTTTGTTTCCGGGTTTTGTTTCGAATTTCTCGGCTGCGTTGCCTTGGTTTATGGATATTTCTAGAAAGCTGTGGCTTCCGATTAAGGCTAAGGGTTCTTGAGGTTCAGCTTCTCCATACGCCTTGCACAACTTCAGTTTCAATTTGTAACTAGCCAATTCTACACTTACCGCGCCTTTCACATGGCTCTGCGCCACTTCTTTCTCGGTTATGTTCGTAATTATGTTTCCAAAGCCATCCACATGCAAGACCTCACCGACCAGCACGCCGTTTTTTCGCGTAACTTTTCCGAATTCAGGCTGTACAGCCTTGCGGATTTCAGGTCCAAACTCTTCTGGTTTCACCCCATTCATCAAGTGGGCTGCTGCAGGCGCAAAAATGTCTCTACCGTGGAAGGTGTGGGAAACTTTGGGCAACATGAACCGCGGATTCGCTAGTTCGTGAATGCGCATTGTGCCTTGTTTCTCCGCAGCCAAAACTAAGAGACCGTTGTCTGGCCCGACAAAAAAGCCTCGCCTTGTCTGAATTACTATAGGGCGCCTACGTGTGCCAACGCCGGGGTCGACAACCGCCACGTGAATTGAACCCTCTGGAAAGTAAGGCACCGCAGAAGCCAGCACGTAAGCGCCCATTCGTATATT
>CAZXCX010000041.1:0-6841 GCA_964639375.1 uncultured Candidatus Bathyarchaeia archaeon | reverse complement strand
CGAAACGTTTGGGGCTGTCGTGTCTATGGTGAATGTGACGCAGGCAGCACCCGCACCGAATGCGTTAGCTATTATGGTGTGGGAACCGTCAGACAGGTTAAATGATACGGGGCTATCCTTTAGCGTAAGGAAAGCCCAAGCAGCCGCACCATCCACGATAGGGCGCCATAGTAAGTTATGTTCGCTGGTAACTGAAAGCGTGATGATGTTTGTTCGGTAGGTCTTGTTTTCCGGCGACTCGATTCGGATATAAATGTTAGAACTATGCCAAGCAGTATGCTCGGGATTCGCCTCTGCCTGATTAGCTAATTTTGCTTCAGGCAACGCTGAGACCAAAAGTACCAAGAGAAGTGTTAGTGCTAAAGCAGTTCTTTTCATAACATCACTTAAAGTTACATTTCTTGAAGCATACTAGAAGACCAACACTAATGACAGCCACTGAACTTACCACGGCAACAGTTACCCACGCTATTGGGAAATGCTCGGGTTCTGGTTGATTTATAGTAAATAGGATTGTTTGGGAAACTCCATTATTGCCGAATGTATCATTGGCATAAACTGTTACATTGTGCAAACCGTTTGATAGCCCAGCTATGGTGGTGTTGCCGGTGATTGTCACGTTTTCTTGTCCGTCAAGGCTGTAGCCCATCCACACGGCTGGCTTATTCACTGTGAAAGCTAAAGAAACATTGCTCGAAGTGTAAGTTTTGTTTTCTGGCGAAACAACAGCAAACTTCGGAACAGTGCCGTACCCGAAGGGTGTGTACTGCTCGTTCACGGCGCTAAATATGTATGACGGATTTAAGGTGAACCTGTCAGTGGGGAATTCAAGGGTGAAACCTCCAATCACATACAACTTGTCGTTTACGACAGCAACACTCGCACTAAAGCGTCCTGTCGACATCGAAGCGCAAACCGTCCAGCTATTGGTTTTCGGATCATAACCCTGAGCCGTGAAGTTTCGCGTGGTTAACTGCCAAAATGGCAAGTCAGCGTCAGCGCCGAAAACGTAAACGCGCTCAGGAGCGTTCACGCCTGTTGTTGCGCCAGCAGACGCTAAGACCGCAGGCAAGGGCGAGGGCGCTCCTAGGCTCCAACTGTCGTTTTCAGCATCATAGATTTGATTCAGGTTTGAGGTTATCACGTATATTTTGTTGTCAACAACCGCAGAGGCATAAGAGGAAACAGCCGTGGGTACTGATGCTTTAGTAAGCCATGTATCATTGGCTGGATCATAGACCTCGTTAAGTGTTCCGTTGGAATTTCCGCCTATCAGGTAGATTTTGCCGTTTACAACGTTTGCTTGCAGGTTCAATCTGGGTGTAGGCATAGGCGCCTTGGCCTCCCAAGCGTCAGTTGCAGGGTCATAGACCTCGTTAACTCCAGTAGCATCTTCTGGGATGTATCCACCTATGCAGTAGATCATGTTTTGGTAAACCGCTATGCCAAAATCGGCTCTTGGAGTCGGCATGGGCGCCTTAGAAGTCCACGTGTCCGTTGCTGGATCATATTCTTCGTTGAAGGAACAAAAGCCACCTTTGCCAGCGCCTCCAATGGCGTAGATTTTGCCGTTCACAACAGCGACGCCTACGCCGCTTCTTGCCTCATGCATCGGCGCCTTCGACACCCAAGAATTCTCAGCAGCGTACACAGATAGTGTTCCAGCTACCGCTGAAAATAACAGTGCCAAGATGATAATCGTTAAAGCTATTCTTCTAGCCACAGCTATCACCCAAAGCTACTACCACATAACCTCTTAATCAGAAGTGCCTATTAACTCTCCCAGAAGAACACTTTGTTCTCCCAGAAGAACAACGCTTCAAAAACCGCAACTTTCTATGATCTTTTCTATTCTCCCGAAATTTGCAAATGTCACTAAATACTGCGATTCTCTCAGAGCTTTATCCAAAAGACCATTCTGGTTCAGGTTAATACAGCCAGCCCTGTGGGAGCTCAGGAACCAACGTGTCTTTTGGGCAAAACTAATACGCATCAATTACCAAACTAGTTACCGCGCTTGCGAGGCCTAAATGTGCCGAATACAAACAACAAGGAACTCGAAGGAATCACACTAAGCGTGTACTTATACGTCGTTAGGAAAGGCAAACCAGTCGGTCCGCGAGATGCCATGAAGGGCGCGAACCTCAGCAGTCCCAGCGTGGCTTACAGGCACTTGCAGAAGCTCGAAGACTTGGGCTATTTGCATAAAAACGAGTACGGTGAATACGTAACCAAAGACAAAGCCCGCGTGAGAGGGTACATCTGGATCGGTCGGCGCATGATGCCGAAAATGCTGGTTTACTCCCTTATTTTCATGAGCATTCTAATCGTTGAACTTGTTGTTCTCGCCATGCACTATGCTGTTGAGGACTACGAATTCAAAGTTTTCTTTCTGCTACTAACATTGATAACTGGATTCGCCATGGGAGTGTTTGCCATTGAAGGAATACTGCACCACAGGCGAACTAAGCGGCGTATCCAAACTGAACAAGTGCATCATTAAGCCTTGGCAAGAGTTACCTGCTATCTTCCAACACCCGCATAACCTTAGCGTCTTCTAAAGTAGAGTACTACACCTGTGCCAGCAACAGCCACCGACGTTACGACAACGGCTCCTATTAAGAGCAACAAAGGAGATGAAAAACAACATCAAACGTCAGCTTAGCTCTGAAGTTCACTCCGCGTTTCAGCCTTTATATAAGGGAGGGGGTAGTCTCTCCGAGCACAACAGATCGCTAAAGAAATTCAAAGCTTAAATGATGTGAACGCATCTTATTTTTTTCGCAGGAGAAAGGCCCTTTGGCAAACGAGAAAATAGGCGAAGGCGACTACGTGCTTCTCTGGTTGGACTTGCGGAGAACGTACATGGTGAAAGTGGAAGCTGGAAAAAGCTTTCACACGCATAAAGGCTTCATAAAACTTGACGACCTCGTAGGCAAGGAATTCGGCGCTGCCGTTCAAAGCAGTTTAGGCATAGAGTTCACAGCGTTAAAGCCTTCGCTGACGGATTATATTATGAAATCGTCCCGCAAAACCCAGATAACTTACCCGAAAGACGCTGCGTTAATCGTCATGTTCAGCGGAATCGGCTCAGGCAGCCGTGTTGTGGAATCGGGTACGGGAACAGGCGCATTAACAACGGCTCTTGCGCATTATGTGAAGCCAGAGGGCAGAGTTTACTCTTACGAGTTGCGTGAGGAATTTCAGAAGAATGCAGAGAAGAACCTGAAACGGGCAAACTTGTTGGATTTTGTGGAGTTAAAAAGTGGAGACGTCACGGCTGGCATTGAGGAGCGAGACTTGGATGCGGTGGTGTTGGACTTGGCGGTTCCGTGGTTAGTTGTTCCGCACGCTTACGAAGCGTTAAAGCCGTCTGGAATAATAGTTTCTTTCAGCCCGACCATAGACCAAGTTGTGAAAACCACCGAAGCCTTGAAAGAAAACAATTTCGTTTTCATCGAAACTGTGGAGTGTATGATGCGAGGCATGCAGGTGGAGCGCGGAAAAACTCGTCCTCACACAATGATGACTGGGCACACAGGTTACATCACTCACGCGCGCAAAACCCTAAAGCCTCAGCAGGAAACCCGTAGCAACACGGTTTGAAATGGTCTGTTAAGGCAACTTATCATTCAGTCTTCGCTGTGGCTTGAGGCATGCCAAGCGTCCAGAAAGCCTGCTTCAATTGTTCCCCGCGTGTCCAGCCATAGTAAAAGCCTGCTACTGCAGCGAAGCATGGGATGAATACGTGGTTTATGAATTTGAAGACTAAAGGATTGCTTATTCTGTTTTCAAGAAAAGTAGGCTTCCAAATTTTGATGTTGTATTCCCAGCAGCGGATGAAGAAGTCCCATCGTGCTCTTGACAGCGAATCAAGTTCTGCGCCTTTCTTATTCATCAATACGCAGTTTTCGAGCGGTACGAAGAAGAGCGGTACGTAAAACGCGTTGTAGCCTTTCAATTTATCCATGAGTTCAAGCGTGTCCAACACGTCTTCCTCTTTCTCATCGGGAAGTCCCACGATCAGTGTAGCCAGTGGATACCAGTCGTTGTCGTTCAGTATTCCGAACGCGCTGGTAACTATTTCCTGCCACTGTTCTGGCTTGTAAGGTAACAGTTTACCCCCCATGTATTTTCTCATTAACCGCGCACTGCCCGTTTCGATGCCTGTCTCGGCTGTGATTATGGCTTTTTTGCCAAGCGAATACCAGCTGCGCTCGATTAGAATCTCAGCCAATTCCTTTATCATTTGGGGGTTATGGAATATTGGTGCCAGAGACATATGTGAAGCTTGGATGCTTTTGACGCCTGGGTGTTCTGCGACGCTTTTAACCAGTTTCACCACGGCTTCTTTGTTGGGAATGAAACTTTTGGTTTTTGAACCGTAAAGAAAGATGTCTTCCGTGACTAAGGTGATGTGGTCGCTGCCTTCTCTCGTTGTCATTTCAACTTCTTGCATTATACTATCCAAGGGTACGTCTACCTTGTGCTGGAGGGTAGGCGTGCAGAATTGGCAGTTTCGACCGCACCCCTTGGATATCTCAACCGCGCCGTGGATGGCTGCGTGCTTAGCTAAGGGCATTGTCACATAATCCCATTTAGGCAACGCTTCATCAGCGCGCACTAAGCGTGGGAGCGATTCGCCGTTGACTGCTTTCTTGAAAACGTCGATTATGGCGTCGGGTCTTCCGCCGATGAGTACGCAGTCTACGCCGTATTTGTCAGTCATTTGTTTGCGTTCCAGCTGCCAAGACCCGAATCCGCCGACAATTATTTTGGGTTTGAACTTTTTGATGCTGGGGTGCTTTACGAGTTTTTGGAACTCGACGGCGTTCATCGGTTCTCCGCCGCCAATAATTGAAGAGTATGTTTTGCTGACGTAGCCCATGCCTGTTGGGTCCATAGAGGAGATTCCGACCACTTTCGTGTCTAATCCAATGAAAGCGTCTAAGTCTTCGGGATGAGCTACGGCAACATCGGACTCGGTGAAACCGTTTTCTAAAAGCATGGCTTCAACCTTTCTTAAGCCGTAAGGCGCGTACTTGGCTCTGCCATCAGGATAGCGTTCGACTGGGGGATAAAGATTTTTTCTGGCGAATCCGAGTGGAATGGGTCCTAAGGCGAAGCCTGCAGAAAAAGCCATGAAAGGATTGTTGAAAAAGTCGCTCATCTCTGTGGCTGAAGCGGTGAGCACAATTTTGACGCCTGACCCCGTCGTCATCTCTCTCCTTCATCTTCCACGCGAATAGAGAAAAAGATTGTTTCTCAGTCCTATTAAAAATTACTGCTAGTTATACATCGAATCGTTCAGCGGAATTGGCTAATTGCCGTCCGAGTAACTCTGAACTTTCATCCGCGAGGGTCAAGCTAATGCCTTCTCATCATCCGGCAAAAATACTAAGTCAAACCGAAAATAAAAGTGTTCTCAACCGCAAAGTTTAGGCTAAAAAAGTGCACTTTCTAGCTTAGCAAAAGTGTCCGAAACACACATTCAACATCTTGCCAACGCCGCTTTTCTGCCTGATTTTTAACTTAACGATATTATTTTCCGTGTTTAAATTTGGAAAATTGAGATATAAGCTCTTTGAAAAGCGTTCCAAAACGTTTTTACAGTTGATTCTTCGCTTACTCTTCTCGACACCTGAGGTTCACCAAAGTTTGCAAGAATCTTCTGAAAATGTTTTTAAGATGCTTGTGAAGCCAGTTCGAAGGCTCGTTGAACAGAAAGGATTCCCTAAACCAACTGAACCTCAAGAGAAAACGATTCCTAAAATTCTCGAAGGCAAAAATGTCCTTTTAATCTCGCCTACGGCCACAGGCAAGACTGAAGCCGCGTTTCTCCCAGTGCTCAGCATGCTATTGCAAGCGCCGCAAACGCCGGGAATAAAAGTCCTGTACATCACGCCGTTGCGGGCTTTAAACCGTGACCTCTTGGAGCGGCTTGAGTGGTGGTGCAACAACCTGGACATAAAACTAGCGGTTCGCCACGGCGACACTGACACAAAAGAGAGAACACGCCAATCAAGAAGCCCGCCCGACATCCTCATAACCACGCCTGAAACGTTACAGGCCGTGCTGTCTGGGTGGCTGTTGCGGCAGCACCTGCAAAGCTTGCGATGGGTGATAATTGACGAAGTGCATGAACTGGCAGACAGCAAACGCGGAAGCCAGCTGTCTCTAGCCTTGGAAAGGGTTAGGAACCTGATCGGCAGAGACTTTCAAATGATAGGGTTATCCGCCACCATCGGTAGCCCCGAAAAAGTGGCTCAGTTTCTCGTAGGCAACAACCGAAGCGTTGAAATCACTCGCGTGCCCGTCGCCAAAATGATGCGGTTACAAGTGATTTTTCCGCAACCCACAGAGGAAGATGCAAGGCTCGCAGGACAACTTTACACGCACCCAGAAGTGGCAGCTCGATTAAGGGTAATCCGCGAATACATGCGCACACACAAATCCGTGCTTCTGTTCACGAACACTCGAGCGGTCTCGGAAGTGCTAGCAAGCAGATTTAGAGTGTGGGACGTAGACTTTCCAGTTTCCATTCATCACGGCTCCCTTGCTAAGCCATCGCGAATAGCGGCGGAAACAGGGCTGAAAAGAGGCGCGCTTAAGGGGCTTATCGCTACCAGCAGCCTCGAATTAGGCATAGACGTAGGTCGCATCGACTTAGTCATTCAGTACATGAGCCCTAGACAGGTCACGAGGCTAATTCAACGAGTGGGAAGAGCAGGCCACAGAATCGGCCGCGTGGCGGAAGGCGTGATTATTGGCATGGACTCCGATGATACGTTAGAGGCTTTGGCGATTGCAAGAAGAGCGTTAAAAGAAGATTTGGAACCTG
>CAZXCX010000040.1:0-6986 GCA_964639375.1 uncultured Candidatus Bathyarchaeia archaeon | reverse complement strand
CAGACGCGTATGCACCGCAAAAAGACCCAATTGCGCCGCATGCGTGCTAAACAAGATTTGCCCGTCTGCTTTCACTTTTGACTGAAAACACTACCAATTTATAAGCCGACAACCGTTAGAATTCACATGAGGATTTTGAGATGACAACTAAACTAAAGGTTGGCGACAAGGCGCCCAACTTCACGTTGCCAGATACAGAATTGAAACCGCGAAGCCTGAAGGATTTTCTCGGCAACAAAATCGTTCTTGCCTTCTTTGTAGGCGCCTTCACTTCAGTCTGCACCAAAGAGATGTGTGCTTTTCGGGATTCCATGGATAGATTAATCAACCTGAAAACCCAAGTTATCGGAATAAGCGTGAACGAGCCGTTCTCGAATAAGGCTTTCGCGGAGAAGAACAGGTTGCCCTTTCCTATACTAAGCGATTACAAGCGCGAGGTCATAAAAACCTACGATGTCGAAATGCCTGACTTCGCTGGTCTCAAAGGTTACACAACTGCGAAACGCTCTATTTTCATTCTAGACAAAAACGGCGTAATCCGTTATGTGTGGACAACGGAAAATCCAGCGATAGAACCAAACTACAACGAAATAGAAAATGTTCTTGAAAAAATCAAATGAAACGTGCAAAAAAGTTTGAAAGTGCATAAGAGTTATTAATCTGAAAACTCCATGTCTAGTGTTCAACGGTGAATTATTGAGTGGCCTTTGAAATCCAAGAATTGCCTGACGTTATAAGAGTAATTATTTTGTTAAACCTCAGCAAACGCAAACAAATGCGAAAATCTGTGCTTAAGCGTCGACTCGACAAAGTCTGTACGAGTTTTACCTGCATCGAAATGAGTGAACTTGAAAAGGCCTTGAAGGAAATGGCTTCTGAAGGGCTCATAATAGATAATGATGGCACCGTACAATTAACCGAACAAGGTCTCAAACTGGGCAAGGAATGGAAAAGTCTTCTCCTGAAGAAAGAACCCATCATGGAGATTGTGGCTGGGCTAGTTGACGGTTCAGTAACTGGACTGGTTGTAATCCTATCCGCCTTCATAGCTGCGTTGACTACTCACTTGGCGATTTTCGCGGCTTTCTTGACGTTGAGTGCGGTTGCCATAACCAATTTTTCCAGTTTTCTCTTAGGTGGCATAACAGAAGATTTGGCGGACATAATGACCCTGCAAAACTTGATGAATTACAGCTTAAGTGACATTCCAGACAAGAAGGAGCGAGACAAATCTCTATTACTAATAAAAAAACTTTTCATTTTGTTGAATAAAGAGATACACCGGTCCAATCTTTACGCGGCGGTAATCTGCGGCACCACTACCTTCATAGCAGGCAGCATACCCATAATAACCTACATCGTTTTACCTAGTCCCCTCGACCTAGTCTTGTCTTTAACCATAGTTGCCGTTATTGTGGGCATCTTTCTGGTTCGTTACCGCTCAAAAAGGACTCGGGTGAATTGGAAAATAACGTTCTTTGAGACTATTGCCATAGTAATCATTGCAACTGTTGCGTCGTTAATCTTAGGCGGCATAGCATAGGAAAAGTGCTGCTTTTCAATCTAGAAAAAACGTTTGTGTTCAATCATCATACACTTGTTCATTACAACGGTTAATCCAGCTTTTTTCGCTACCTCTGCAGCTTGTTCGTTGACTATTCCTAACTGCATCCAGACCACATGTGGCTTTCCATGCATCTCCTTGAGCTTAACGGCTTGCTCCACTATTGGCGACACATACTTTGAGGGTCTGAAAACGTCAACAACATCTATGGTTTTCTGAATTTCAGGTGGTATGTCGAGGAGGCTCTTGTAGCTTTTTTCGCCGAGAACTTCATCTACAAAAGGGTTTATGGGTATGATGCGGAAACCATGTTTTTTCAAGTAGGCGCTTACTCTGTGGCTGTCTTTGTCAGGTTCTCTTGATAATCCTACTACGGCAATGGTTTTGTATTTTGTAAGGATTTCTTTAATCTCGTTTCGGCTCAACCGCTTTTTTCCTCTTAGACTTGAAAATCATTTTGAATTTCGTTTTAATGAATTTTCATTCTTTCTTTGAATTAGGTTGAACGGCAAAAAGCGCATGTTTCTGCCGATGGTCGCGGCGTCTTTTTTTGGCAGGGCTGGCACATTAACCCTTTTTCTCGGATTATTTTGCAGGTTTCGCAGAAAAGCTCCAAAATTTCTATCGTTTGGCGTGATTTTTCGCGCAAGAGCAAGTTTATCATTTGGTCTATGAGTGTTTGCACTTCTGGTACATCTTCGATTGTTATGATGTTTCCCCTGTCTTTTGTTGTGTATCTGCTTATTGCGGATTGGGATAAGCCGAGAATTTCTGCAGCTTGTTGTTCTTTCATTCCGTGTTTTTCCACGATGTTTCTTGCCATTACCGCTCTTATCGCGGGTAAAACTGTTTTAACTCCTACTTCACATGGCAGCAGCAATTTTCCACCAATTATTCTATTTCTGTTAGAAATGTATATAAGTATGACGCATGTCATATGTTTTATGACGCGTGTCATGACGGGGCTATCTCTCGCAGATTTTTTTGCACCCAATCTCTCACTCCTTTACCCGTCAGGACACCCGTCAACTAGATGAATGATGAATGGGAGATGTCGTGTTTACGTCCAGAAGCACGGAGAGAAATCGTGATCTGGCAGAAATGCTCAGGACTTTGGATGCAGAGTGCAGAAATTGTGCGCCGTTAACTCCTCTTAAGTGCATAACGCGCTGTAATGTCTGGAAGCTGAAAAACGAGTTTAGGCAATTGCGCGAAACTATGGATAGCCCGAATTTTATAAAAGACCTCTTCAACGTCTTGAAAAATGAAACGCGGCTGCATATTTTAAATGCAATCGTGAATGGTCGCTATTCTGTGAGCCAACTCCAGCAGGAACTTAAAAAAGCAGGGCGCTCGCGCAGTCAAGACACTATCAATGAAGAGTACTTGCGTCCATTAATTGAAGTTGGGCTCGCTGCTGAAACGCAAGACCAATATTATGCAACAATGTTCGGGGGCAGACTCACCGAATTGCTTGAGAGTTTTCCCGAATTCGTTAACGTTTTACCAGCCCACTCTGAATGTTACGAAGAGACTCTTCTCAGCGCGTTACTGTCTGGGCCTAAGACTTTTAGAGATATAGAAGCTTTCATCTATCCAAAAATTGCATCGCGTGTTCTGAAACGACTGAAAACAGCAGATTTGATAGAAACTCCCGAAGAAAGAGATTACGTGTTCTTCTTCCAGTCGAAACGGGACCCGAACAAGGAAACCTTTTCCTCAACCGAAAGAAAAGTTTATGATAACATTTCTGAAGAAGGAATTTCCGCCAAAAAACTTGCCGAGAAAACAGGAATCTCCCTGAGAAGAACCTACAAGTACCTGAGAGGGCTGAAAGGAAAAAAACTAGTGTTCGCAAGAAAAACTCCGAAAGCCTATAGCTTAACCGATAAAGGCGAAAAGTTGGCTTCTGTGCTGCATAATCTTCAAAACTTAGTCGAGGAAGTTTGGGACTCATCTACCCAAGTTATCAGCAGCGAGAAATCCTAGCTTAGCAACCTAAGGGAACTCGGAAAGAATCGTCTAATTGTTTATCCGCCTGGGGCTCCGTGGAACGGCACGTTTTCCCATAGCATTTTCCACCAGTCTGCTTCTGTTATGGTCTCTCCGTGAACAATTATTTCCAAAACAGTCTTTAGCAACGCGTGATGCCTTCGCTCATCAGTCAAAATCGAGTTCAAAAGGAACTGAACCTTACTGTTTTCGATGGTAGGCATTATCTTTTCCAGTTTTTTGATGAGTTCCGCTTCCATCTGAATGTGCTTCTCAACCAGTGCCCTTTGCTCGTCAAGGTTTTCCTGTTTCAAGGCTTGGGAAACGTTCGTCAAGAGCGAAACAGCGGCGGAGTAAAGTTCCGCGTGTTTTACGGAGTCCAATGATATTCCTTTCAGAACGCCTTTTACTGGCGGGTTCTTGATGTCCGCTATGCCTTTGTTCAGCGAGTCCACGATTTCTTTTTCGATGATTATCTGCCGTTTCATGAATTCAACTAGTTCATTGTTTGAGCTCACGTTTTCTTCTCCCCTCTTAAAATATGTTAAGCTTGATGCATAAGGGTTTCGGAAACGCGCTTTCCAAAATCTCGGCATGTGCCCAGCATGCTTTCATCAGGCACGTATTTCGCCAGCAATGGCAGTTCAATCACTTGCATTTCAAACTTGTTTTTCATAATTTCGAGAATAAATTTTGGCGCTTCCCCGCTCCATCCATAAGACCCGAAGGCTGCGCCTACTTTCCCTTGTAGGTTTATGCCCTTCCCTGCTGCCTCTTCAAAGAGCTTCTTCATGTCAATGGGCATGTCGTGATAGTATGTTGGCGCTCCTAAAACTATGGCGTCGAACTTGTCCAGTTCTTCAGCTTCAACATGATAGTTCAGCTCTACTTCCATGTTGCCAACTGTTTTGGCTCCTTCCGCCACAGCTTTAGCCATTTTCTCCGTGTTTCCCGTTCTGCTATAATAGAGTATGAGTATTTTCGGCACCAAATCACCCGTTAGGACTTTTGAAAACAAATTATATGAACTTTTTGCAAGCGGACACGCGAACGTTAAGACCTGAATTCAAAGCTGAAACTGCTTTCGTTTTACTTTTGTGAGGCTTCCATTTCGTTCATGCGGCTTTCCGTGTATAACTACAAGTTATTCGCAACGAAATATTATTCTTATATACATATTCTTAAACTAGAAGCATAGGTTAAGTGTGCAAAAAAAACACTTTGGTTGGGAAAGGAGAAGGCTCTTAATGGAAACACTGAAAGTTAAAAAAACACGGGCATTTATCTCTATTCTAGTCTGTGCAGTATTACTAGTTCAATTAACAACTTTCGTTTCAACCAGTCAAGCGTGTATACCAGTTCCTTCAAAGCCACTTGACATTGAGGCAGATGTAGGTTCAATACACTTCAATGGAGAAATTGCTGATTTCTATGTCCTAGTTTCTCTATCAGGCACTCCCACGAACGCGACATTAACAGCTGACTTATATTACGATGGAATGCTACATGCTAACCTAACCGATTTAGTTCAAAATGTTGCTACAGGGCTCTACAGGATACCTTACACCATCCCCTGTGATGCTTCCGCTGGCACGTACGCGTTGGTTGTTAACGCACGCCACTGCACCGTTGAAGGAACTGCTCTGAAATCCTTCTTGCTAAGTCAGACTCTAACAGGCTGGAACGCATGGCTGACCGAAATTCGGAACAACGTAGCAACTATCAAAACTGATGTTGGCACGATTCAGGTGTCTCTGGAGAACATAAACGCAACGTTAATCAGCATTGATGAAAACGTAGTTACGATTGAGACGGACATAGGAATAATCAAGACCGACATAGACACAATTGGATTAACGCTGACTAAGATTGAGGGAAACATAACAACCATAAACACTTCCATAGAGATTATTCAGGGAGACATAACCTCAATTCAAGGCGACATCGTCACAATCGAAACTAACATAGGCCAAATACAGGTTAACCTGAACCAGATAAACAGTGTACTGGTTGAGTTAAACGGCACTGTGGTAACCATTCAAACTGACATCGGTATTATAAAAACAAACGTGAACAATATTCTGCTTAACATCACGAATATACAAGGAAATAACACGGAGATAAGCACTGTACTGGGTGACTTGGAAGGATCAATACTTGCAATTCAGGAAGACATTATGACAATTAATACCAATATCGGCCAAATGCAAGTTAGCTTGAACCAAATAAATGCCAAACTGGTTGAGCTAAACGGAAACGTAGCAACCATTCAAACCGACATCGGCACAATAAAAACGAGCATCAATAACATTCAGGCGAAAGTAACGGCTATTCAAGGAGACACCGCGACCATAAGCACAGCGCTGGGCGACCTGAACGGAACCATAATAGAAATTAAAGATGACATAGCCACAATCAAGACCGACATTGGCGAAATCAAAGTCACATTGCTTTCGATGCAAGCCAGCGAGCAAGAAGGCATTGACGCCACTTCTCTCTGGGTGGTTCTTGGAGTGGTCGCTGCAATCGCGGCTGTCACAGTGGTAGCGCTCGTGTTGAGGAAACGCAAGAAAAGCGTCACTTAGCTCGAAAGGCTTTAGGAAAACAAGGACTGGGCATTTCTAATAACGCCCGTCCACTATCCCAACTTTATTTTAGTCTGCTTCTTTGTTTGTGTCTATATGGATAACAAATCGCAATAGTAAAAACGTTTTTCCCTCAACACGTTTTCTGCCTTTGTGAAGGCTACGCTCTCATGGAACATCGGTCCGTCATAAACGAACGAGTGAAATTCACCGTTTTCGCCGCACGGGTCCACATCAGCAGGAAGGTCTGACAAAAACTGTTCATCATACTCTCTTCCCACAAAATCTTTCCCAAGGACATTTGAGTCAATAGACGTAATTATCGCCTTGAATCCGAGGTTTATGAATTTCTGCGCAAGTTCCTTCGTGCCCTTTTTCCACAACGGAAAAATTCCATTCATCCCAGCTTTCTCCAAGATCCGCTCGCGGTATTTTCTCACGTCTTCTAGAAAAATGTCTCCAAACACCACAGAGAAGACGCCGTTATCTCGGTGCCTCTTGAGCGTTTTCAGCAGTTCACCCTCGTACTCCGCGTCAGAAGCGCCTTTCGTGATAAACACTTCCTCAAGTGGGATACGCAGAGCTTTCGCTTGTTGCTCAAGCAAAACACGCCGCACGCCATGAATGCTGATCCTGTCATAATCTTTCGTAACCGTCGTCAGCAGTTCAAGTACCTCGTAACTGCCAGAATTCAGAATCTCGTAAAGAGCAAGAGCGCTGTCTTTGCCACCGCTCCATGCAACAATCACTTTTTCTCCCATAAACTATCAACTTCTTGAGTGTCCCCAATTTATAAACTAGTTTAAATATTTCAAAAATGCCACTTATACCTAATGGTAAAAACG
>CAZXCX010000039.1:0-7034 GCA_964639375.1 uncultured Candidatus Bathyarchaeia archaeon | reverse complement strand
GACCTGATTTCTTTCGCTTGGTCAATGTCCATTTTTGTCCTTAGAACAAGGTCGGCGCTTATGAGGTGAGTGTCTTTCCCTGTTTTTGTGTCTTTTCTTCTGTTAAAAAGCCAATTTGGCAGCCCGTATTTTGTTGGTTCTTTGATTATTTCTTCTATTTTGTCAATTTCTGTTTCTGTGAGGAACCCCACTCTCAAGTCGGGGTTTACCCCTGCCTTTTTCAATATGGCGTTGGAGAGACTTAGGCTTATTCCTTTGATTTCTGTTAAAGCGTAAACATTCTTTAGGGTACCCTTTACGTCTGTACCCATGATACGAAGTATGTGACGATATTCCTGTGACATTCCTGTTTTTCATCCGTTCAAACTTGAAGCTAACTACGAAAGTGAGTCATAATTTATTTAAACCTTCCTTTTCAAACCACGCAGCAAATACGTCCGCCTTTAAGGCTGCAACCAACGAGCTGAAACACAAAGCGCTGAGGTTATAATGTAGAAAACCGGGTTATCTTGCAGATAACACGCCCAATATTAGAGGTTTAGTATTCCACTATGCGTTTAAGGTTTTTGGCGCTCTTTATCCAGCCTTTAATCATCGTATAAGGTGGTGTTCGTCTCACAAGATTCTTTTCTCTGTTGATTTTCCTTAACTTCTCGCACAGGTTTTTTGGGTTTCTCCTTGAGAGATCTGTCACCGTATTGACTCCAGCTGACTCTAGGAGAGCGGAGTATTGCGTTCCTATGCCCCTTATGCGAAAGAAGTCCGCTCGAAAAACCCACTTAAGTAATGTCCCAGGAGTCACACTAACCTTATTGGCCAAATAGCGTCGCCCTTTTCTTGTAGAGCCTGCTCTTAATAGGTCCTCTACGACGTTGACGCCTGACTTCCTAAGCTTGTTGCCGTATGTAGGCCCTATTCCTTCGATCTTCTCAATATCTTGATCCAAAGGAACGTATGTTCTTCTTTTTTTAACCTTGGGGTGAAGCTTTTTTCCTTGTGGTTTCTTGGACATTGTTAGGGATGTGGGTGCTCCGGGTGTAAGTGGAGGTGCTTTTGGGTAAACGGGAGGCGGTATTTGGGGATAGACCTTCTTTTTTGAAGGACGACGGCTCACGATATATAATGTAAAAACGATGATTCCCCAAAAGAATCCGTTTATTACGGCATTCATGAGAGTGGCACCAGAAATTCCCAAGATAGACACTGTTACTGAAATTTCCACGAAACTGCTTATTATATCGCCTGGAGGTAGGCTGGGTACTACTAAAGTAATAGCAAAAAGAGCTATGAAGGCTATAGCAAAAACTGCTGCTCTTGACATGTTGGGTTAATGTGTTCAAAACAGTTATAATTATTTTTTGCTGCTGGAATCTTTCAAGAATAAGCAAACAGGTTTAAAATCAGATTCACTCGCGGTTTAATGGACAGTGTTTAACAATTTTTTGGTTTGCCAAAAAAAGAATTGTTCTCGGTGTCAAAACTCGAAATTTACTAGTCATTTTCAAGATGGTTTATTATTGAATGCCCTGTTCACACAAAAAACAGTTCTACAACAGTTTTGCAAAATATTTTGTCGCAAAACTCCATAAAATTAGCACTTCTTCAATGTATATAAGGTGGTAGTTCTCGTAGAGAGGCTTAGTGTTACTTGTTTAGTTTTTCGATTTCCTCAGCCAGCAAAGGCAGAAAAGTCCCGATGTCCGAGATCACGCCTACTGCTTGGGTTGAACCTCTGTCCAGAAGCTTCGTCACCGACGCGGGATTAATGTCAAGGCATACTAGCTTGACAGTTGAAGGCAGCATGTTTCCAACCGCTATCGCATGCAAGGTTGAAGCCAACATCAGAACCATAGTAACGTCCTTCAATTGTTCCTTATACTTTTGCTGGGCTACTACCATATCTGTTATAACGTCTGGTAAGGGGCCATCATCTCTAATTGAGCCCGCCAAAACAAAAGGCACCCCTTTTTTCATGCATTCGTAGATTATTCCGCTTTTTAGTACGCCCTTCTCCACTGCAGCCCTCAGGCTTCCTGCCTTGTAGATCGCGTTTATGGCCACTATGTGATTTCTGCATCCTCCGACTGCGGCAACGGCTTCTTTGAGGGAAACTCCTAAAGACGTTTTCAGCAAATCGCCTTCCACATCGTGAACCGCCAGCGCATTGCCCGACAAAAGCACGTCTACGAAGCCTTCTCGGATTAAGCTCGCAAGGGCTCCTGCTGCGCCTGTGTGCACTACGGCTGGGCCCGCCACGACAGCCACTTTTCCGCCTGCTTTTTTCACGTTGTAGAGGTCTTGGGCGATCTGTTTTATTATCGCTATTGCAGGCTTTTCGCTGGAAGATCCGCTGCTCATGAACCTGAATATGCCCGTGCTTTCTCTAGGCCTTTCGGGAGGCTTGACGCGTACGCCTTCTTCGCCTACGACTATTAGCTCGCCCTTCTTCACTTCCCTTATGGGCTTACAGTAAGCCCTCTTAGTTTCAGGGTTTACTACTATTACCTTGTCCATCATCGTGCCTTCCACCTCGACCCATTCACCATTAAAGTAAACTTGGGTCGGATTGTTGGTTGTGGAATAGAAATTGTCTGGAAACACCATGTCTGCCGGCGCAGGCTCAATAGTCGCTTCGATAACTTCGAACGGAACCGCGCCAAGCGGGTATATCTCTTTTAGTATATCTTCCAAGTGTTCGGGGCTTCGTCCTTTAACAACTATCTTGGCGTAGCTTGGGTCGGTTTTGTGTTTTCCAACCCTGAACTCTAAGGTTTCGAAGTCTCCGCCGAGCTCCATTATTCTATCCCATATCCTAGTGAGGATCATGGAGTCTATCAGGTGACCTTCAACCTCGATCTCTTTCTCGCTAGAGCGAGACTTGCCCTTTCCCGTTTCTGCCATTTACACTGCTTCTCCTGCTTGGTTTTAGTCTAAATCGCCTCTCATTTAAAAGCACTCTGCAAGTGAAGCTTCTGCTTTGCAGTGCGCCTTTTCGTATTTGGTTCCTAATAGCCATTCATTGCAGAAACCAGTAGGGGATAGGGGCTAGAAAAACTATAGGGGTCTATCGGTATTGGTGTCTTTTTATTCAAAAAGTTGGCTTAGGTTCTCTGTTATATTTCGGTATCTGAATGGAGGCGTCTCCAGATATGTTTCATAAATCGTAATATAGGTTAAATCTTTTAAGGACATTCTACTATATTCAGAACAAAAAATAGGTGTGAGTTGGTGGTCATGAAGAAAAGTGGAGAAGAGGAGAAGATTCGGTACATTCTAACTGATCCGAAGCTGTCCGCTGTCAAAGCGATGCTTGAGAAAGATCACGCCATAGACTGCATCTTTCTGCTTCACGTTAATCGTGGAAAATGGAAGGAAGCAAAGGATTTTATGCGCAGTAATAAGCTGACACTCAGCGACGGCACTTTCAGGGCGAGAATGATCGAGATTGAGCAGTTAGGATTAGCCAAGAGTAAACGCATAGACCCGCTTAAGAAGTATTACGTGATAACTGAGTTGGGCGAGAAAGTGGCGAAGCTTCTTCTCGGATTCTTCGACGAAATTGACGTTTAAGCACGGTCGGCATATTTCCGCTCAACTGTTGTACACTTTCTTATTCCACGTTCACGTATACGTGGTTCTGATCATGTTTTTCTTTTTTGTGTAGGTTTGTTTTACACATAGATAATATTGTGTATTAAGTCGTAAGATTTAAATTGGTATGCCCCTCTAACATATTCATCAATCCCAAAGGAGGGATAGAAAGAGAAAATGAAAACACTAAGAAAAATAAGGAAAAACGCAAAAGCCCTAAGCCCCGTAGTCGCATCAATCATACTCATCGCAGTCACAGTCGCAGTCAGCATCGCAGTAGCCGCATGGATGGGAGCACTAACAATCGGATTCATGGGAACAGAAGAACTAAAAATCACAAGTGTAACATTTGACGTATCTGGAAATACAATCACAGCCGTCGCAAACAACACTGGAACATCGCCAGTTACCATAAATGAAGTTTGGGTCGGGAGTTCTAGAGTAGCCTCCGCTGACGTGACCTTCACTCCAACTACAGGAGTAGCCGCAGCAAATGCAGGTCTAAAAGCAGTAATTGACTACGATAATACTGGTACACTAGTTAACGGTGGCAACTATCAAATCAAGCTCGTCTCCGCAAAAGGCAACGCATTCATATACACTGCAAGAGCGCCATCATAAACTTCCCCATTATTAGCAGCAATCGAGGGGTAGGGTGAAATAAAAAAACATCCAACTTCCCTTCTCTTGTTTCCTCTCTGGAGGTGCAAAAAACAAAATGGTAGTAGAAATAAAAGAATACGGATCAGCCGAAGAAATAGCCGAAACCCTAGATAAAGACATATCCGAAACAAAAAGCACGCTAGGCGAATACCTGCGCCGACTAGACGAAATACGTTCGCTAGCAGAAAAATCAAAGAAAATCCGCGAAGTCGTCCTGAAACTCGCAGGCAAAAAAGCCGCAACCGAAAGCCTAGGCGAAATCAACGTAGGCAACCTAAGCATCATCTTAGACGCCAACCCGTTCCACGAACTAACAGCCATAGAATCAGTCGTACGCAGCCACCAAGAACGCCTCCTAGTCCTACAGAAAGCCCGCGAAGCACTAAAATGGCTAGATCAACTCGGCGACACCGAAGGCTTGAAATACTTAGTGGTGGAAAGCGAAGGAGTCCCAGAACGCATCCTATTCAAGATATCCTAAGCCTGCGACGCCACGAAAACACCCGCGCAGGAGCTAGAAAAACATGAATAACGACGTTTACTCTTTTGCTCTCAAAAGCACACTAGACGAAATCCAAAGCATATGTCCAGACGTATCCAATACTTTCATTTTCAAAGACGGAAAAATCATAGCTAAAGGCGAAACCACAGACGAAAAAACCGTAAACCGCACCATAAATGCTTTTGACGCCATAACGGAAAGAGCGGACGCTATCGGCGGCTTGGAAGCCGTAACCATTCAAGGCGCTAACGGTCGAGTAAACATCGCCTGCATGAACGACTTTTACTTAACAACCGTCTTGTCAAAAAAGGCTGACGAAAAATACGTTAACACCTTAACTCGAGTATTAATTCCCACCGTAATCAAACTGGTGGAAAAGATTCACCCTGCCTCCACAGACGATGAAACTCTCACCGTAGACCTTGAACCTGCAGAAGATGAGGCTGCTGAAGAAGACACTGATAGCGCTGAAGACAACGAGAACGAGCCAGCCGAAGAAGAAACCGCAACAACCGAACCAACCGAAGAGCAAGAAACACCCGAAGTTGACGATGAACCGCTGCTTCCAGAACCCCCCGTGACCCAGTTAATAGTTGAAAACCTCGGCGGCTTACTAGTCCCTTCCGATACAGTGCGCATCGACAAGGCAGTAATAACGGAGTGGAACGACCTCTACGGCGACAAAAAAATCAACGAAGTCGACGTGGAAACACTAGACGGAAAAACAACCCACTGCAAATTCAAACCCATAAAAGACTCCAAACACAAAGGGAAAGGCATAATCCAGATACCCGAAAAAATACAGCTCACCTTAGAAACCACGAAAGGCGAACTTGTCACGGTCAAACCCGTGGTCGAATAACCAAGGAGACAAACAATGGTTAATAAAAAACGAAGCATACACGAAACCGCAACAACCGTAATTGTTGACGACGAAACCGACGTAACTTCAAGTGAAGAAGACCAAGTCTTCACGGATCTAAGCAAAAGCCTCGCAGAAATCCGCAAACGCGACGGCGTAGTAGGCTACATACTGCGAAACACATCCTCAGCCACCATAGACCTCAAAGAACCAGAAAAGATAGTCGAATACGCCATCTTATCATCTCAGGTGCTGGATTCCAGCCGAGAAATCTCGGATCTATTCGAACTTGGCGATGTCGAAAGTATCCTCGTCGAGGGCAAAGAAATTAAAGCACTCTGCATGGCCATAGGCGAAAACAAAATCAGCATATTTATGGAAAAGAACACAGATCACGCTGGCATTTTAAAGAGAGTTTCACCCTAGCCAAACTAACCATCCCACAAATTTTTTGTTTTTTTTTAAAAAAAAGAATTTAGCTGGCATTTGTTAAGTAATAGTTTGGGCCAATAACTTTTGGAAATTCTGGTTAATTTTTACTTTTCCGTGTTCCTTATCGATCTTCACGAAGTCGTACTTATTTAAGAATGTTGTGATCTCTTGCACTTTACGCTCATTTAGCTCCAGCCTTTGTTGCAGTTCTTCGATTCCATGCCATTTTCCATCACCGAGCATTTCTAGAATCATCGTAATCTTGGACACCAATGTTGCCTCTCCTTATATGTTGTTGATTACAATATTTAAATGCCTTATGAGTTTATTTTTCAGAACTTTCTTATAGAAAACTTCACGCTTTTGTTAATATTCTAACTCTATCTGTTTCTTGAAGATATTCGGCGAGTCATTACAAAATATAGTTGGTTTCAAACCTGAATCCAGCGCTATCAGCATAAACCTTATATCCCAAAGGTAGAGCACTACTTGCTCTTGTGGTTAACTGTGATGACCTCAAGGCTTGTTCCTTTTGAGAGCGGTGGATATCTTTGGTCCAAATGCAGCCACGGACATAGCCAAAATTAGACGACAGTTAACCTTTAATTTGTCGTTATTTCGTTTATTGGTTGTTGTTAGTCTGGATGTAAAAATGAAAGGGGAAAACTGGATGAATGGAACAAAGATTTAATGCCTCGCTGCGTCACCTAGGAAATATTCAACAATGAAGGGGATTTAGGAAAATGCACAAGAAACTACTGCTTCCTGGACCCACAGAAGTAAGCCAAGAAATACTCCGCGAGCAAACCCACTATCTCATAGGCCACAGAAACAAAGCGTTTTCCGAACTTTACGGCGGAATAACTGCGAAACTCGGCAAGTTCTTCGAGTTACCAGAAGATTGCAAGCCCACAGTAACAACATCCTCGGGCACTCTATGGTTCGACATCGTCGGCAGAAGCATCGTGAAAGAAAAAGCCCTCG
>CAZXCX010000038.1:0-7118 GCA_964639375.1 uncultured Candidatus Bathyarchaeia archaeon | reverse complement strand
CTTAGTCCTATCCCGATAGCAGTGGGGTCCGGCAGGATCAACCGGAGTTACGCACTATGCGACTCCGTAATCGTGCGCGGATGTTTATTTGTGTAGTACATTTTTTCCGCAATTACCAAATTGGATTTGGAGGGAGAAACATTCCACTTTAACGTCAAAGCCCATTTCAGACCTAACAGCGTCAGGTCCACATATGTGTCCCCGCAATTGGAGGCCAACCACCGCATCCCTGTAAGGCTTTACGCCGTTTCGGTTGGGGTTGAGCCGCCGCCATGTGTGTAACTGCGGGGCTAGCTAACTGTAGCTGAATTATAGCAGAAGCGAATTCAGCCGATATAAACATTTCTTTCCGCGCGAAATAAACATTGCTGTCTAGGACTGCTGTGCTCTCGGTTGACTACCCCCTCCCTTATATATAGATACCCGACTTTAAAAGTCAGTTTTTTGAAGCCAAGACAAAGCGATCCTTGCGTCATTCGCAATAACGGCATTTTAATACGTTCCGTTGCAGAATCGTTGGTATTTATCCGCACCACTCCTACAATGCGCGTAGTCCGTTACAGAGGACACCGACTCAGGGAGAAAGGGGAAAAAGAGTTTCTTATTTTTGCATAGGAAGCCCTCACTCTGCTCTTAAGCTGCTGATTGCACTCAGAAATACCGAAAAGAATTCGGTAGTTGAGACGTTCAAAATGTTATAAACTAAGGACTGCTATTTTGAAACATGCCAAAGGAAAATCACGATATCTTTGAAGAATTATCTAAAAATGAAAACAGGAACGCCTCAATATCCAAGATAAATTTTGACAAAGAAATTCGTAACTACAAAGAGCTCTTCAACTTGTTTAACAAACTCGTTGACCAAATAGCCGACAAATCAATTAGAAGAGAAATTGAACTTCAGGAAAAAGATGTTGTTATTATCAATATATCAAACAGGATTATCGGCACTTCCAAAGTCTATTTGGATTTGGTAATGAAAGGCTACTCCTATGATTCAAACATAATTCTCAGAAGCTTGTTGGAGAATACTTGTCTCATGCTGTATTTCATAAAGGATAAAGAAAATATAGAAAAATGGCTGAGCGGTGAACTAAAACTTAAGAGAGTAAGGAAAGAGCTTGGGTTATTCACGGACAAGAGGTTTTCAAAAATATATGAATATCTAAGCGATTACGTCCACTCGAATTTTGTTGCCCTAAAATCGTTAAACGAACCAGAATATGATGACGGTTGGGTAGCCCGTATGACTATCGAGCCGAGATATCGACCAAATTTAGGGAAATATGCGTTATTTCCGAGTGTTGGAAGTATTGCCCTCGCAGCATTTATCAAGAATTTTGAGAGAATTCTCGACCCAAAAATGATACTTGAAAGTATAGCTCTTTGTGAGAAAATAGAAAAAGAAGCAGCGTATCTATTTAAAGAAAGAACCGAGTCGAAATGAGCAAAGATGAATGACCTCTTGAGGAAAAAATTGATTATTGAGCAGTTAGTTATTTGGCAAATAAAAAACAAAAAATATTATTTGTTTTCCTGAATAACGCTTAACCGCCTCAGAGGCGCGCCGCCCTTAATATACTCCTCCATAAAGTGACTCTAAAAGTCAGAAATATATAGATTGAAGCTTTGGTTCACTTTGATGCGGGCTCTGGTGTTTTGAATCTGATTTTAGATTGTTCCACAAAAAATAAAGAGAAGTTGTTGCTGAGATAGCTTTTTCTAAAAGCCATGCTTAAGATGAAACTTTCAGCGACCGTTTGGTTCAAATCCAACTCCGTTTGCTGTGCTGATTATTATTCCGAGTGTGGCTGAGTAACGGTTCGTATTTGGGTTTCCTAAATGTTTTATGCCAGTTAAAAAGAAAATGCTGGTAGAGGCAGCCAGATTGGGCATGTGGAACTCGCTACATAAGGATTTTGCCCTATCTATGATAACCAAAATGAGTTTGGAGCAATTGGGCGAAGTTGACCAAGCGGCAAAGCGCCAAGTATAACCCTCAAGCATTGCTCAAGCACCGCTATCAACTCGCCCAAACCTTTTTTTTGTTTAGTCTAAGCAGACCTGCCCAACTTCTTACCGGTTTTTCACTTCTACGCCATATGGGCGGGTTGGCGCTTTCGGAAACGCTAAAATGCCGCCGCATCATCTCTCTACTTTAAAGGGTGCTTACCGTAATGGTTTACAATGAATTAAGAAAGGATTACTTGTTAAACCGCTGGGTCGTAATCGCCACCGAACGCAGCAGAAGACCCACAGACTTCGCCAAACAAAAAGCCAAGTCGGCCCAAACCAGCGTCTGTCCCCTCTGCGTGGGCAACGAGCACATGACCCCGCCCGCCGTTTTGCTCTACCTGAAACAGAACGGAGAAATAAAAAAAGACAAAGACCACAACGGTCAGCGCCCTAAGAACTGGCTTGTCCGTGTTATTCCAAACCTTTACCCAGCCTTCGCCCCGCCCAAAGAGCAAGCTGATCAAGCACAGATAATGAAGAGCGAAAATTTCGGCTGCGCCATTGGACACCATGAGGTTTTAGTTGAATCGCCGAACCACGACGAAGACCCAGTAAACGCCGAACTGCCACAGTTAATGCACGTAGTCAACGCGTACATCGACAGACTCCGAGAGCTATCAGCAAAACCCTACGTAAAGTACGTTTCAATCTTCCGCAACTACGGCAAGGAAGCAGGTGCCTCGCTTTCACATGCCCACAGCCAAATAATCGCTACGCCCACTGTCCCCAGAATCGTCGAGGAAGAGCAGGCGGCAAGCAAAAACTTCTATGACCAACACCAAAAATGCGTTTTCTGCGATATAATAGAAAAAGAAACAAAAAGCCCACGGCTAGTTCTCGACAACGCGCATTTCGTGGTTTTTGCTCCTTACGCCAGCGTTAACCCCTTAGAATTCTGGATACTGCCCAAAAAACACGACACAAACATCCTCAGCCTAACCCAAACGGAAATCAAAGCGTTCGCTGAAACACTAAAAACAAGCCTGAAAGCGCTAAAAGACCTTGTAAACGACCCACCCTACAATTACGGCTTTCACCTCACCCTAAACCGCGAAGCCGAAAACTATTACCACTGGCACGTGGAAGTCTATCCACGCTTATCCATTTGGGCAGGGTTCGAAAAGAACACGGGAATGTACATAAACACCGTCACGCCCGAAACCGCAGCGACAGAACTCAGAAAAGCCATACGGGCTTAAGCCTGAAGAACCTCTTTCTCGTATTTTGGTCTAACCCGCATCACATCTTCCACATAAGCCCGCAAAGGCTCAGCCACGCTCCATGCCTGAGCAACACAACCTCTGGGCGTGTGCGGCGGGTCTCCATCAAAGATTTCGCTCAAGGTTCCCAAACCAGCTTCAAAAATCTGCTGCGTTAACAAGGGCAGAATGAAGTTTTTCAAGGCGTACTTAACCCTAAGGTCACCGTGTCCCTTTGCCTTAAGAAACGCTGTCGTAAAAGGCC
This sequence comes from uncultured Candidatus Bathyarchaeia archaeon, assembly GCA_964639375.1. Taxonomy (GTDB): domain Archaea; phylum Thermoproteota; class Bathyarchaeia; order Bathyarchaeales; family Bathycorpusculaceae. The sequence goes on along the minus strand of CAZXCX010000038.1, from coordinate 3,638 downwards.
CAAGTAGCCAAGGCCAAACAGTGCCATTATGATACGCTTGATCCCTGCTCCGTCTATCGCCAACGTACATGCTCCTGTACCTCGTGTCGCCCCGCGCAAGGGTTCGCAAACCATAAGGCGTCAGAAGCTCACGCTGTACCACATCCACAATCTGCTCGCTCTTATCGTTGTCCAGCATGGTGAAATCTAAAGCCGCCGCGATTATCTGATTGGGCCTAAGAGACGCGTCAGCACCAGACTCCTCCACCACATCGAACAAACAGCCGCTTTCGCCGTTCCAAAACTTCTCGTTAAAACTTTCTCGCGCTTCACGGGCCATCCCAGCGTATTTCTCCGCTAGGCTCGTCTCTTCAAACTTGTTTGCCAACAGCTGCATCGTTTTCAATGCGTTGTACCACAATGCTTGGATTTCCACGGCTTTTCCAGCCCGCGGCGTAACCGCTTCGTCATCTACCTCCGCGTCCATCCACGTAAGCCGTGGACCATGTGCAAGCAAGCCGTCGCCGTCCAACCGTATGCCAAAGGCTGTGCCCTTCTCGTGGCAGTCAACAATCGCTTTCAGCCCTTCCCATAGCTGCTTCTGAACGAACTTGAAGTCGCCAGTGTACTTCAAAAACTGCAAAACAGCGTTAACATACCACAACGTGGCGTCCACCGTGTTATAGGCGGGTTCTCCAGACCTGTCGCCTACAAAATTCGGAATCAAACCCTGCTTGATGCGGCGGGTAAAATCCAATAAAGCCTTCTTCGCTTCCGCGAACCTGCCAGTTGCAAGCATCAAACCTGGCAATGAGATGAAAGTGTCTCTTCCCCACGTTTCAAACCAGAAATACCCAGCCATAACAGCGCTTCTGTCCCCAGCGCCCTTGACCAGAAAGGCGTCCGCGGCCAAAAGAACCCAATTCAGCCAGTCGCTTATCGGCACTTCTCCGCGTGAACCGTAAAACTTGGCTAACAGATACTCGCGTTGCTCCAACTCACGCTCGCGCTGCCCATTAACATCGTACATCGTGGTGCCAACAGCGTCCAAGATTTCCGTGGATTTCTGGCTGCTGTCGCCTGCCGCTGTAATTATAGCGAACTCTTCTTCCCGCTTAGGCGGAACTGGAACTTCAAAGAAACCTGGCTGAAAACAGTCGTCCATGCTGCTTTCGCCTCGGCTGGCTTCTTCATGATAGTATAAGCGCTCTATCCAAGTTGTTTTTTCGTTGAATTCGCCCTTGGTGGCGCGGGCTGTAACTGTAGCTTTTGGAATGTTAAAGGCTACTTCGACTTCTTTGTCGCTTTGCTGTTGACTGAAGTTCAACGGGTTTCTCCATCTGTCTACGACCGAGTGAAAATGCCTGCAGGTGAGTAACGGGTAAACTCTAATTTTGGCTTCAGTGCCGCTTCGGTTCAGAACCTTGTACGCCGCTGTCACAGCGTTTTTCCCTTTAGGCATAAAAATCGTCTTTCGGACTTCAACACTCTGCACACTGTAGGCGTAGCTTGGAAAAGGAGAAACCGAAAACTCCTTCAGGAACATGTAACCCTGCGGAAAAATCTTGCCGTGAAACTCGTTAGCGCCAAGCGGGTAAATGTTGTTGCCCACGTAAACTTCTTCATCCAGCTTTGCAAGGCACACGGTGCGGTCGCCAGGCGGATGCAACGCAGCTACAAGCAAACCGTGATATTTCCTCGTGTTTACGCTTAACACAGTTGAAGAAGCGTAACCGCCTAAGCCATTCGTCATGAGCCACTCTTTTTGGATACACTCGTCAAAACGCGAAAGCGCTTCAGAAGGCAGGGCTATGGCTGGCAGTCTCATTTACGGCATCAACTTGGCGATATTCTTGTGGCGTGGTGCACAGAAATAGTTTGCTACTGGATTGCACTTGGTCCTAAACAAGAGGAAATGAGGCTTTGTTAGTTTGTATTCAGTTAGGGTTTCAGCGTAACCCATGCCCTTCGCGAAAACCAGTTCCGCCGCTTCATAAACTTTGAGGAATTCGGGAGAAACCTCTTTCTGCAGCAGTCCAACCGCGTCAGTGCCCGTGGTTAATATATTGTCTGCGAGTTTGTTCATTCCAGAAAAATCCACATCCTCCAAAGTAGCATCGTTAATCACTGGACCGCCCTTAACAACATACGTCACCTTCAAGCCCATGTTTTTCAGTTGTTCAACCAGCAAAGTGTCAAAAACGATTTCGCCAGCATTATCAGCCAAATAAAGAACGCTTCTCGCTTTTTTCGCTAATTCATAGGCTCTGTCAACATCGTCCACGACTAAGTCTTTCGCGGCTTCTCTGAAGCTCTTCGTCAGAGTTTTAAAGGAGAATTTGTGTCCTGGAATGTCGAACTCCATTATGTTGCCCACTATGGCGCATAAGCACGCTTTCTTGAATCGTTCCTGCTGCGTGTAACCCGCTTCCACGATTTTTCTTGCGTATGGCAACAGTTTCATGGCTTTCTCGTTGCTCATTTTTTTGCTTCGCTTGTAGGGGTCGTTGTTGCCTGTTAGCTGCTTTATTAGGCGGTCTCTTTTAGTGCCTATATCAGCTGGAACAACTGTGGGTCTAAATTCCCTGTTTAGCAGTTTTATAACTTCTTTCATAGCTCTGAAGCGTAACGCGGGGTTTGTTGTAGCTGCATAGGTTTCCGCCGTTGCCCTCGCGAGCAAGCAAGAGGCACATTCTGCTTCGACTTTCACGGTGCTCACACATGATTATCGCTTTGTTGCGTCTGCAAACTTACGCAGTATGCTATATTGGTCTTTCGCTTTCACGATGGCACTTGCAACCAGCACGCCCTGTGTTCCAAGCTTTAAAGCTACGGCAACGTCTTCGCCGTGGCTTATGCCTGCGCCGCATAGAATGGTAACCTCAGTGTTGACGCCACGTACAAGCTTGACGGTGTTGGTGACAACTTCGGGCTGGGCTTTGGAAACTGCAACTCCAGTGCCTATGAGCTCAGGTGGTTCAATAGATACTATGTCGGGCTTTAAAGCTGCGGCGGCAGCGCTTACGCTAGGATTATTGGCGCACACACATGAGATAAGCTCCTTTTCTCGCGCTAGCCTAATCGCAGTGTCAATGTCCGCGAGTTTAAGCTGCCTTTCCGAATGGTTAATCAGGGTCCCAACCGCGCCTGCTTCTTTGATTGACTCCGCTAGCACATGCCCCGTGTGGCTGCCTGACTTTATTGGATCTATGTGCTGGGCGAAAACAGGAATCTTAACGGCTTCCGCCACGCTGGAGATGTCCGCAAACTGAGGCACCACGACAATGTAAGCACCCGTTTCTTTGCTTACCTTTTCGGCTTGCTTTGCGAGTTCAACGGCCTTTCGACCTGTTGCCTCTAAATACGTTTTAAAGTTTACAATTATGATTGGCGTCTGAAGTTTTGACTTCAAAGGGATTATTCACCGAGCTATGGTTAGCGCAGAACGTTAATATCATTTACCTTTAACTAAAGCCAAGTTTGATGATGCTAATATATTAATTCAAGTACTATTGTAAAGAATATTGTGATGAGAAGCAATTGAACAAGAAACTCATCACACTGACCTTAACAGTCGTTCTTTTAATTTTAATTTTTTTCATTGCTATTCAATTGCTTTCACCAGCTTCAGTGAAGCAACCAAAAAATGGAGAGTATCT
>CAZXCX010000037.1:0-7337 GCA_964639375.1 uncultured Candidatus Bathyarchaeia archaeon | reverse complement strand
CGATCTTGAAGTACGGACGCTTCACGAGGTCTACGGCTGCAAACGCCAAGGAGCAATCCATAGGGACTGCTGCGTTTCCGAATCTGGTTATTCCTTCTCTGTTTCCTAAGGCTTTGCTTACTGCTTCTCCGAGGCATATAGCAAGGTCTTCAACGATGTGGTGTCTCAGATCTCCCTTTACCGTGGCGGTGATGTCGATCAAGCTGTGTGTTGCCAGCGAAGTTATCATGTGATCTAGGAAAGCCACGCCTGTGTTGACATCTGCTTTTCCTTCCGCATCAAGGTTCACTTTCACGCGAACTTCTGTCTCTCGGGTTTTTCTGTATACTTCATTTGCTCTCATTTTTCATCACTCAAAGATTTCCCTTAAAGCCTCCAATAACCTGGCGTTCATCTGGGGTAATCCAACTGTGGTTCTGAGGCAATTCTCCAAATGCAGAATTTTGCCGAGTTTTTTGACGAGTAAACCTCGTTTCAGGAGGCTTTGGTAAACCTCCTCGCATGGTTTGTCTGCGTTGAAGAGCACAAAGTTTGCTTTCGAATCGAAGGCTTCTATTCCCTTTATCTCGTTGAGTTTCCTTATCAGTTTTCCGCGTTCGCTTTTTAACTCTTCAACGGCTTTTTTCATCACTTCGACGTTTTCCAGAAGTTTTTGACCCATGTTTAACGTGAAGGCGCTCACGGGAAAGGGCAGCGGCGTCTTATCCGAGAGTGTTTTTGCAAGTCTTGCGTTGGTGACGGCGTATCCAAGTCTAAGCGCCGCTAACCCGAAGGCTTTAGAGAACGTTCTCAAAATAATCAAGTTCTCGAATTCGCCTATCCGCGGGACCATGGAGTAATCTGCATATTCCCCGTATGCCTCATCCAAGACGACTATTCCAGGGAACTCTTTAGCCAAAGTTTCCACTTCATCCATCTTAAACTGGTTTCCTGTCGGGTTATTGGGCGAGCATAGATAGAGAATGCTGGTTTTAGGCGAGAAGGCGCCCAAGAGCCGTTTCACATCAAGCCCGAAATTGTCTAGAAGCGGCACTGTCACGTATTCTGCACCTTGGCGCTTTGCGCAATATTTGAAAACAGGGAAAGTCGGCATAACGGAAACTGCGATTTCTCCTTTTTCCAAGAAAAGCCGTGCGATTCGATCTATAAGTTCGTCGCTGGCGTTTCCGATAACGATGTTTTCCTTCGGCGTTTTGAGATAACCGCTGAGTTTTTCGCGGAGTTTGTTTTCTTCTTCTTGAGGGTAAATCCGAAGGTCGCATTCTTCCGCAACTTCCTTCATGAGTTCAATAAGCTTCGCTCGGGGCATGAACAAGTTTTCGTTAAAGTTGAGCTTCACGATTTCAGCCGACGAAATTCCCAACTGCCTCGCTAACGTCTCAGTGGATTCTCCAACACTGTAGCCTTCGATGTCTTGCAGTTTCTTCAGTTTTTCCTCTATCCACTTTTTACATGCGGCGTTCACTTTAAAACCTCGCTTCAATTGCTTTGTAGTGATTCGGAAGGTTTTCCGCGTCTGTCATAACCTTCACATGGTTCTTCAGGCTCAGCAACCCTTCCTTTGAGCTTTCAACGATGCTTACTCTTCTCGCGAAATCAAAGGCAGACAAGCCTGAAAACACATGTCCAAAGCCACCTGTGGGTAAGACATGATTTGTTCCGCTGCCGTAATCGCTTAGAGCAACAGGACTGTAAGGGCCTACGAGAATAAGCCCAGCCGATGTTATTCTATCAGCGATTTCCATAGGAGCCTTTGTCATGATTTCAGCGTGCTCGGGCGCAAAAACATTCGCCAACTCAACAGCCTCGTCCATGCTGTCGCAGGTGATTATGAACCCGTATTTTTCCAGTGCCTTCGTAACTATTTCTCTGCGATTCACAGAAGTAGCCATTTTCTTTAGCTGACCTCGCACTTCTTCTGCGAGTTTCTTTGATGTGGTTATCAGTCCAGCAACGCTGTCTTCGCTGTGTTCCACCTGAGAAATCATGTCCAGAGCGATAACCCGCGGATTCCCAGTTTCATCTGCCAACACGAGTATTTCACTGGGCCCCGCAGGCATGTCAATGGCAACGTCCTTTGAGACAATAATCTTCGCTATCATCACGTACTTGTTTCCAGGACCAACAATTTTTCTCACAGGCTTGATTGTTTCTGTTCCATAAGCCAAAGCAGCAATAGCTTGGGCTCCTCCAACCTTGTAGATTTCTTTAACTCCGCAAATGTCTGCAGCGACAAGAACCAGCGGGTTTATTGTGCCTTTGGCATTAGGCGGTGAGCACACCACAATTCTGGGAACCCCCGCCACCTTTGCTGGCACTGCAGTCATGACCAAAGTGCTTGGATAAGCTGCTTGTCCGCCGGGAACATAGCAACCGACGCTTTCGATTGGGCGCAGAACGGTTTGAACGGTTAAGCCCTCGTTAGAAGTTTTGGTTCCAGCTTGTTTGAGTAGGAGTTTCTCGAAGGCGCTCACTTTGTCTTTAATGAACTTGAGGGCAGAAATTTGCTCTTCCCTTACCGCCTGATAAGCCTCTTTAATCTCTGCTGGCTTTACTCGTAGGTCTTTGGCGTTTAATCTTGTTTTATCGAATTTTTCCGTAAGCTCTATTAGTGCGGCGTCTCCGTTTTTTATGACTTTGTTTATTATGGCTTTAACGTCGCTCTCAAGTTGCTCACTTGCTTTTTCATCTGACGTTTGCCTTTTGAACCAGTCAGGCGGTAGCGCTGAGGATTTCCAGACTTTCACTTGGGCTTGGTTGCGCATTCGTTTCCTTCTCTCCTGCTTATCTCGTCTAAAGCCAGCACCTGTCTGGGTTCGTAGACAACAATGCCCTGGGCAAGCTTGCGGATTTTGGGCAAGAGGTCTATGAGGCGGTCTTTTTCGATGATAGTGTTAACAGAGCACCAGTTTTCATCTGCCAGAGGCGCTATCGTAGGGTTCTTAAGGGCTGGTAGTTCTCTGAGCAGTTTCTGCAGGTTTGTTTTCTTCACGTTTACGAATATGTGGATTCTCTTGGAGCCGTCCACTACGCCTTTCAGCAAGGTTAGGATATCGTAGATTTTTTCTTTTTTTTGCGGGTCAGCCAAAGCTTTCTTGTTTGCTATAAGCACTGCTGAGGACTGCATTACGGTCTCGATTATCTTCAAATTGTTCGCCTCTAGAGTGGAGCCGGTGTCAGTGGCGTCCATGATGCAGTCAGCGTTCTCTGGAGGCTTGGCTTCTGTGGCTCCGAAAGACAGGAATATTTTTGCCCGTGGGTTTTCGCCTTTTCTCCACCATGGCGTTACTATCAGTGGCTCTGATTCGCCGAAGCGTTTTCGATAGGCGGGATTATTTTTTATGTATTCTGCTGCAATGTTCAAGTATTCAGTGGAGATTCGAAAGTTCTTTCCTTTGCTCCATAAAGCCTCCATGAAGGCGGAGATAGAGCTTGCACTCAAACCTTTCGGTATGGCTACTACTAGTCTTATCTTTCCGTATTCCAAGTTCTGGAGCACTTCAACGTCAGCACCGGTTTCCCTGATCCAGTCTTGACCCGTAATGCCCACATCTTGGAGACCTTCACTGACAAAAACGGGTATTTCTTGCGGTCTGAGGATTTTCAATTCGATTTTGGGATCATTAATTGTCGGGCGATAGGTACGTTCTTGACCTGAGACTTTGTATCCTGAACGTTGCAGAATTTCAAAGGTTGCTTTGGCTAAAGAGCCTGCTGGTATGGCAAACTTTACTTTATCCATTTTTCATCACCTAATTTTTCATTAAAGGAGTATCGAGTTGAGTTTCTAAACGAAAACTCAAAATTTTTTGGAAAAACTGTTCTTTTCTTAAGGGATATACATAATGTAGAGTAAGCTCTCGTTTTTAGACGCGTGATTCTTGGATTGCTTTCGCTTTTAGTGAACGCAATCGCCTTGTATGAACGCAATCCCTCAACTTTTATCACTGACGGGCACCTTAATTTACTCTCTCCTAATAAACCTATTCCTTTCTAACATCAGCTGCGGCATCATTGCGATTTATTGTGTTGAAAGTGCTTTTTGTGCTTTTATCTCGAAAACCAGCGGAGGCACAGTGGTTTTCACGTCCAACTCTACATCAAACAGTCCCTCCAGAATGCCTTCCCAAATTTCCGGGTCAATAATAAGTGGTGTTTTTATGAGGAGGTACTTGTCTTTTAAATAGAAATCTCCAAATCCTTGTACTCTTAATCTTTTGAACACGCTTTCCCAGTTTTCACGCTGTGCTGTTTTAAGGCCTAAGGTTGTTTCCAAGGAAACTTTCAAGGCGGCGCCCATTATTTTCCCGATTTCATGCCATTTTTCTTTTGGAATTTGCTGGATTAGGATGTGCAGCAACTCCACGTTAACGAAAGCGATACGGCTTATGCCACAATAGTATTCGCCGGGAAAACGCCAATCGTAAATCATCATGCTTCGGTAAACGTCAAGCATCTTGGAGATGAGCGGCTTAATCCCAGGCTCCTTTCCCTCTTTTATCAGTGAGTCTATGAACTCTCTTTCTTCTTTTTCTAGTATTATTGTTGTTCTCTTTGTTGTCGCTTCATCCTTGTTAACCATTTCTTCTAACCGTTTTCTTTTTTCGTCTTGCATACTCGATATATCTTCGGGAATATTTTATATGCTTTTCTAGCCGCCACAAAGAAATCGAAGAAGACTTAATAACACGTCATTGGAATTCTAGAAAATGCCGATGAAGAATCCAAAATGCTGATAGCGATGATGCACCCTGGGGTATCTGAGGCACATCTTTTTTACGTAACAATTTTCTTCCTGATAAGAAACCACATCAAGAATAATCCTACTATGAAAAGGGTAAATCCCGACACAATCGAGGCAACGTAGTTCACGTTTAAAATGTTGAAAAGCAAGTAAGAAATGTATGTTGGACCAGCAAAAATCAGAAAAACCGCGACAATCACCAAAAGAACTCTCCAGAATTTTGAACTAACATCGAATTTGCCAACGTTATTGCTTTCGTCATTTTCGACCATGCAACCCAATCCTGCTATTGTAGGTGCAATGTTTTTTCTTATAACCCTTCTTTTATCTCTTTTCCTAAAGCCTTCATCAAAAACTTGAAAACTAGAAATCCAGCCCCACGGTCCGCCTTGAAACCCGTGGTAGTGCCCAGCAAGCAGACACCCTTGATTTTTCGCTCCTTTGCAAGCGCCAACGTAAGCCCTGTTCCCCCCACTATTCTGCCTTTGCTGTATATGACTGCGCCCTGTTCCATAAACTCGGTTGCCAACCTCGGCGAGGTGGCAGCTACGTACACTTGGGTCTTATCTTCGGTTATGGGCACTCCGCCCATGGTTACAATGAAATGGCAGCCTAGCCTTTCGACAAAATCTACTATTTCAGAGCAAACGTGGTAGTGCGCCACAACGTCATCGAACGAAGGCTGCGTTTCTCCCGTCATAATAACAAGATTGTTTTTCTCCATAGGCGCAGAATAGAACTCATACCTGGGCAGATAGGCTATTCCTTTTGAGCTGATTGAAACATAATCTGGAAAGGACGGAGAATACAATTCTGCGAAAGGTTTTGCTTCGCAAAACTTTATCAAAAGATGCGCCGCTATTCTCCCGACGTTGCCAAAACCTGGAAGTCCTTGAACGAAAACTGGATTTTCAAGGGCTGGGTTGAATATCTCGCGTAAGTACAGCTTGTCCATCTGTCTATGCACCACTCCTACAAATTAATAACCCAACTAAAATGCTTTTGCTGAGGCAGAAAAGAAACTATTAATATTTGACGAGTGGTAGTACTAAAAGGATTCAGAAAATCGCTTTCAGCGTAAACTCAGCGGGGTGGGGTAGCCAGGATTAACCCGCTGGGCTCATAAGAGCTATCTGCTCGGAGAGACCCAGAGATCACTAGTTCAAATCTAGTCCCCGCTACCAAAATTCATGTGTTTCTGAAACGGTTAATAAAAAACATTAGAGCGATATTGGATGGCTTTAGTCAGGGTCCTGTTAACTCGCCGTATGTTAACCCTTTGAGGTCGCCGTTTTCAAAATCGATTTTATACCCGTTTATGGTTACTCTCTCGGTTTCGGCAAGTGACTGACAAAATTTCGCTTCAGCCAGTTTTTGTCGCAATTTTTCTTTAGCTTTCTTGAGAAAACGAGTTTTTTTTGAATCCGATAGTTCAAGCAAATCAACTTTTTTTGGTTTCGGATTTTTCTTTTTTTTGCTCATCTGTTTTCCCTTTATGGGAATATCGCAAGTATTAATAAATCCGTTCTTTCTGAGGGGGATACATATCCAAATTAGACATATGCCCTTTCCCTGCAGGATGCAGCAAAGAAAGGAGTTGTGGACCTTGTCCTGAAAAGTATATTTGCGGAGGATGCCGAGCAAGACTATTTACTAGGTGTGTTTACAATAAGTCAATACTAGAAAAATAGTTGGAAACAACTGCCCGTAAGATTTGCTTGTGGTTTTAGCCTTTTCCTTTCTCTTCCTTACCGAAATACTTTGTCCATTTGAGCTTGCGCGCGTCTCTTCCAAATTTCAATGAACTCTTTTTGCATTTGCTTGAACAGAACCACAAAATGGTTCCATCGTTTTTGACGTACATCATGCCCGTGCCAGCTGGGAAATCGTTACCGCAAAACGAACATTTTCGGGGTTTAGGCATTGGCAACTCCTCTTAGATAGCTTAACCTTGCATTTTTTATCTGGTGATTTTTTTTGCTTCTCTTTCTGTTTCTCTCAACATCAAAGTGTCTTGAACTCGCACGGGTCCTTTAACATTGCGCGTTATAATACGCCCTTTATCCTTTCCTTCCAAAATGCGCACTCGCACTTGGGTAATCTCCCCGGTCACGCCTGTGCGTCCGATTATTTGGATAACTTCTGAAGGTATAAGTTCTTGTTCTGCTGTTTTCTCTTCTTTGCTCATCACTGAGCTCCTCTTTTCACCTGCTCAATCCGCGCGATGATTTCTTTGATTAATCCAGCAGCTTCCCCCTCTTTAATGATGCATGCTGAAGCGGCTGGGACATCTATGCCTACTGCACTGCCTAGTTTGTCTTTGTTTGGTACGAACACGTAGGGAATTTTTCTTTCTTCGCAGAGGAGCGGTAAATGTGCTATAACTTCTGGTGGGTCAACGTCTTCGGCTATGACGACGAGTTTTGCTTGAGCTCGCTCAACAGCTTTGGTTGCTTCGTTTGTTCCTTTCCTGACTACGCCTGTCTTTGAAGCAATCTGCAGGGCTTCATAGGCTGCGTCTACGATTTCTTTCGGCGCTTCATATTTTACATAGAATGGTTTGGACATATAGCCTCACCCTTTAAAGGCACAG
>CAZXCX010000036.1:0-7357 GCA_964639375.1 uncultured Candidatus Bathyarchaeia archaeon | reverse complement strand
GGCGGATGCAAGTGGGCGGCGGATTCAAGTTTCCTTCTAGAAACGCTATGGCTTCACTTCGACCGAGAAGGTTAAAGCAGTATTTGACGAACCATGTTGGATGGAACGTTTGGAGACCTATCCTTTCCTCGTCACTTGCTGCTTTCAGAATCGGCTCTAGCTGGCGAGTGAGCAGAAACCCCAAGATAGGCTCAACTTCTCTCAGGGTTTTCCAGCCTAGAACTGCTCTGCCCAGTTTGGCTATGCTTTCCGCTTCTTCCAAGTCGATTTCAGCCCAGTTTTTGGCGATTCGGGTTTGGTAAACGTAAAGCCGCAAAAATGCTTGAACGCCCATGGTGAATTCGCTGATGGTTTTAGGTTTTAGCACGCTGTTGACAAACTTGTCTATTAGGTTCTTGCGTCTAAGTGTTTCGCACACAAGACCGTAGGCGTATCGGACAGCGTTAGGGTTGTTTATGCCCAATTGCCTAACGGTTTTAGCCAAAGCCAAGCGTTCGCTTAGTTTTTGCATTTCTATCCAGCTTAAGGTTTCGATGGCAACCGTCCAAGCGTCTTTCAGCACTGTCGTCACACAGCCTAAAGCAATGAGACGGTTCTAAATAAAAATCCCCCGCATCAAAGTGAACCAAAGTTTCAATGTATATATAAGAAAACTACACTTGAATCGTTAATCCTCTTGTCTTTTTGGAGATTGTGTAGTTATACCGTTTTTTGGAGGGCAAATGGAGATATGGTGAAATGTGATTGTAAAGATACTGGGAAATTTTTCTATCTAACATCTAATTCATTCATAAGACCGTTGTCTAGCTTGGATTAGGATACCAGCCTGTGGCGCTGGCGGTCCTAGGTTCAAATCCCGGCGACCCCGCCAACCTCGCGCGCTAACAAGTTTATCTCTACCTAATTTTCTTCCATTCGGCGTTAGAGTTTTAGTATTCTTCTAATTCTTTACTCAACTGTCTTTATTCCTTGCATACCCCGTTTTCTCAATCAGAACATAGCCTAGGAACGCAAATTGAAAAGAAAAAGGGAAATGTAAGATTAGGCTTCAGGCAGTGTTTCAGTGCTTCTTATGCCTTCGACGCCGTTAATCTCGGTTGTGATATGCCGCAGTTGCTTGTAATCTTCAACTTCAACGAAAACTATTAAATCAAAAATTCCATATGTATGGTACGCTTTCCTTACACCTGCAACTTTTTTAACTACGTCTAGAACCATGCTGGCTTGAGTAGGCACAACCTTTAACAGTATACACGAATTCAACACGTCTTTTTCCTCCTTAATGTTTTATCTCAACGAGGGTTTCAGTAAAGACTACACCGGCAATATTACCCATCCTCAGCACCGTGCCGCCTAACTCTTTAAAATTAGAGGCTTCAAGGTCCACCACAACATCGTACCTGCCGAGAGTCGGAAAGACCCGTTTGACGCACTTCAAACGGCTAACCGTTCTGACAACATCCTCAAATCTGCCATGCGACGTCCTGATCAATACACAAGCATTCAACAAGAACAAATCACCCAAATATACAAACCAACTATGAAATATTAAGTTGGTGGAAGACAAAACTGGGGCATGGTAAAACTCTTCGACCTGAACCTTGGGCACTCATTTCGGACACTTGGAAGACGATGATGGTGTCTACATAGCAATGGCTATCTTCGTTTTGCTGTAGGTCGAGTAACTATTTTTACCACATCTTTGTGTCTTAAATTGTAATCCTTAGGGAGCCGTATTCCTGTCTTGGCATCGATTGCAAGAATATAGTTCTCTGCAAGGCTTGTATGTATGTTTCGGGCGAGGTCAACAGGAGTTGCCCCATCTGGCATTAAGTACACGTCAGGAAGCACATTCATATGATGATCTGTGTACTTGTATTCGTCGCTAACGGGGTAAACCATATTAGTTTTTAAGAGTTTTAAAACCACAGTGTTAAGGGCTTGCTGGATACCGGTATTTATCCATTTTTCCATAACTCTCTTTTCAATGTAGTTTAGAGCGGCCTGTTGCTTTGCGGTGAGTTTCGCGTTTTCCTTTATTCTGAATTTCTCTTGACCTGGTGTATATTGAAGTAAGCCCATCTTCTCTGCTCTTCTGAGGACCAGTTCAGCTTCTGCCGAACAGGCTGCGACTAACCTACGACCATAGTAAGCGGTTAACATTCCAAAGTAGTTCTCAGAGGTGAGTATGTCCATCTTGTTTGCTATGATTAGTGTTGGTTTGATAATTGGCAAGAGAAACGCCGCAAATTTGATTGGCTGATTGAGGTTCCACTTACCGAAAGGAACATTTTTAAGTTTTGACCTCTCTAGAGTCTGAAATACCTGTAATGGATTAACTTTCATTGCCGACAAGGATTTCGCAATAGCTTCTTCTAGAGATGAGGAAGATGCTTCGCGGATTATGAACTCTCTGTTGCGCTCGATTATATCTGCGATCCATTTATTCAGTTCCATTTCGATGTCAATGGCATCCTGTACAGGATTACCACTTCCAGGTTGGGTTATCTTGCCATCAGCATCAATTGAACCTGAAGCATCTACTACATGGATAAGCGCGTCGGCTTGTCCAATAGCGGAAAGAAATTGATTTCCAAGTCCTCGACCCATCCATGCGTCTTTCACTAATCCAGGCACATCTATGATTTTTATCGGAACATATCGCCAACCATCTATACAGGTAGAATTCAACGGATTATCCTTTACGCCTAGCTCTTTGCAAACACAGATATCGCAGACGTACGCCGTGCCAATATTTGGCTTTTTTGTGGTGAATGGAAAATTGGATATTTTTGCATTTAGAAGTGTAGCTGCATTGAATAAGGTCGTTTTACCAGTATTTGTCTTGCCGATTATGCCAATAGTCAACAAGTAAACGTCACTCAACTAAATAATATCTATACTGAAAGATAATAGTTTAGCGCATACGCCCAACTAATATTGCTGCAATCCAATTTGCCTTTTCACATAAGCTTCTGGTATTTCATTGATCAATTGCTCTCTGCATCCTCCAACAAACTTCATAATTCTTTACACATAGCCTGCTTCCAGCATTTTCGCCATGAGTTGCGTTGTGCGTCCTCACACTAAATAGTGCATAAGAGCTCAAAATAGGTCGCATATTTCATTACTCATCTCAATACAGACCGTTATCTGTCACTTCCTAACACGAATTTTAATGCAACGTACAGAAAAAGCGGATTTTGCAGGAGATATCGCCACTTGGGGTTGGGTTCAACTCCCAACGCGCTACTCTAGTAGCAGAACCAATAGCATGATAACAACGCCAAGAGTAATGGATACTACCTGCAACGTTGCTTTTTTTAGATTAGGTTCGTCTTTGCGAAGTTCAGGAATTAAGTCTGAACCTGCAATGTAGATGAAATTGCCAGCCGCGAAAGGTATCAACAGTGGGATAAAACCTTCTAGAGTAGTGCCCACAACGAATGCGATGATAGCTCCGAGTATTGCTGTTAAGGCAGTCAAGAAATTGAACCAAAGCGCTTTTTTCTTGTTGAAGCCGCCGTGAATTAGGACGCCGAAATCTCCGAGTTCCTGAGGAATCTCGTGGAAGATAACCGCGAGTGTCGTGGATACGCCTATGGGAATGCTCACCAGGTAGCTGCCGCCGACTATTAGTCCGTCTATGAGGTTGTGCACCGCATCTCCAAAAAGGTTCATGTACGCGAAAGAATGAGGATGCTCGCTGGAGGTTGGTATGTGGCAGTGTCTCCACTGAAGGAATTTTTCTACAACGAAAGAAGAAAGGATGCCTAGAAGGATTAGTAGCGATATCGAAGTTCCGAAACCGCTTTCTTCTATTGCTTCGGGGATAAGATGGATAAACGCGTCTCCGAATAGTCCGCCCACAGAGAAGCTGACTAAGTATAGGAGTATTTTTTTCAGCTGTTGGTCTTTTAGCCATAAAACTAGTACGCCCACTAGGGAGATTGCACTGATGATAATTACACTTGTTAAACCTAGTAGCCAAGCGATCATGTGGTGTTCCTAAAACTTTGTAGCCTAAACATGTTTATTAATTCTTCCATATTTTTTAATAAAACTTTATATGTTAAAAGGAGACTTCTTAATAATTATGAGCATCGTAAGTCTTTCAATTCCGAAAAGCCTGCTAGAGAAAGTTGATGGCTATATAAAAGAACAAGGTTTTGCGAATCGATCCGAGATAATCAGACAAGCCTTAAGGGCGTACATGTCTGAAAGCAGAAGGCTTGGTGAACTTCAAGGAAGAATAACAGCAATCATAACGATTGTTTACCGACGGGAGGCTAAAAGAGGTCAGATAACAGATGTTCAACACAACTTTGGTCCTGTGGTCCTAACGTTTCTTCATACACACATCGAAGAAGGAAACTGCATAGAAATCATAGTAGCCAGAGGAGACGCGCAAATAATAAAAGCTCTAGTTGAAGCCTTGAAAGTCAATGAACAGATATCTGAGGTTAAAGTCACGATACTAAATTAGAAACTCGGAAGGATTACTTCTCAACTTAGGATTCACATGTAATCGTTTATCGCCACTTTTCTAGTTGAGCCTACATAACCTGTGTTCGCAACCCTCGTTATTTTTCACGCAAGACTTTAGGAATATAAGCACATCTCGGGTCAGACCCGAAAACATCACCCGTATAGAACTCTGCCGCAGTACGACATCCACCACATATTTCGCGGTACTCGCAAACTCTGCACTTACCTTTTAGGTTGCTTTTGTCTCTAACTTTTGAGAAGAATTCGGAAGTTTGGAGTTCGTTCCAAATTGTCTTAAGTGATTTATCTTTGACGTTCCCGAACCTGTGAACATCGTTGAAGCTGCAGGGTATAGCGTCACCGTTTTCTGCGATGCTCATGAATTTGCCGAAGAAGCAGCGACCGAGGAAGAAATGGTTGAACCAATTGTCAAAATCGGGCAATCCCCTCTGTTTGGCGACGCGGGCAAAGAACGGGCAGTAGACGTTGATTTCGGGTTTACCCTTGTATGTTGAACGTAAATCGTAAAGCTGGTTCCAAGCCCATTCATACTGCTGTGGTGACGGATCCACCTTAAGGCTTTTTTCATCTCTACTGTAGGGAATGAAACCATGATAAATCACCCATCTAGCACCGTAGTTTTCCGCCAAATCAAGCACATGCGTGAAATCACTGACGTTAACGTTTGTGCTAGTTTCGTTAACATTGGCAAACGTGTATACGAGACAATTCAGCAGTCCTGCACCTGATAATTTCGCAATTGCAGAGACCGCGGCTGCATAAGCCCCTTTCCCTCGAATTAAATCATTTGTTGTTTCCGCGCCATCTATGCTAATCGACACGTGAACTTCATTCTTGACAATATTCTCAAAGGCTTTACTGTCAAGGAGACGCCCATCTGTAATGATACTTACGTTCAAACCAATTCGCTTAGCATATTCCACTATTTCAAAAAGGTCTTTGCGCAACAGTGGTTCTCCACCGCTTATTCCCAACCAACTTGCCCCGAAATCGTACGCTTCATCTACAAGACGCATAGCGCCCTGAGTGCCCATTTCATCTGGAAAAGGGGGTTTTGCCGCGGAAGCACAATGTAAGCAACTGCTCTTACAGGCGAAAGTGCATCGCCAAGGCAAAATGTACAATGGTCCTTTCCTTATCAATTAACCCAACTCCGTTAAACCTCGGGAAAATGGCTATTTAATCCTTTATGCAGAAACAACCAAAAAACTCGTCTTGACGGATTTATCAGAATCTGTAGATGTTTCCAACACTGTTCCATACGAAAGCCTTCGGAAATGTTTTGGCTATGGCGCACATCGCTTTCCATCCCGTGCAATGCGAGGACGCAATCAGCTTGGGGTTTATTCGCTGTAGCTTTTCAATAGTTGGCTGGATTCGGTTCTCGAATTCTTTTCCGGCAAGGTGAAAACCGCCCATTACGGCGTGAACTTTCTCTGTTCCCGTAATCTGCCGCGTATAAGCTATTGTGTTGATTATGCCTGCGTGGGCACAGCCAGAGAGGACCACTAAGCCTTTTCCTCTGATGTTGACTGCGACTGCGCGTTCATCCCGAATCAAAGGGTCAGGTTGCCATGAACCATCCAAGAAAATTCTATGCGGCGTATAGCCTGTTTCAAAACTTGTTTTCCGAGGAATTTCACCCGTTATGCAAACCATGTCATCAGCTATTAGAGAAGGTTGCTTTGTGCTGACAATTTGGGCTGGACTTAACTGTGCTTCCGTTGGGAATTCCGGATATTTTCGAATTGTTCCGTTAGAGCGGGCTGTTCCTCTAGTTTCAAACATGTTCTCATGGACAATAATGGGCAAAGCAACTTTGTTAACCGCCTTGACTGCGGATAGGAGTCCGCCGAAATGGTCGTAATGCCCATGAGATAGAACAATACCTTCTACTTCGCTTAGGCTTATGCCCATTCGCTTCGCGTTTTCCACAATTCCTTCGGCACTTCCTCCTGTGTCAAACAGGATGCTGTTTGATTTTCCTTCGCTGAAAACTCGGATTAGCATTGAAAATCCATGCTCAGCGAGGGGCAGCTGAGTATGCGTTCTGACCCATTCTTGACCATAACGTTCTCGCGTCCATTGCCTAAAGGACTGGACCTGTTTGTTATCGATTGTGGAAAGAAAATCCACGGAGTTATCAACCAGACTAATTATCTCTACGGCAGCGGCTTCTCTGACTTTGAATTCTTTATTACTTGGCTTCTCGCTTGCCGCATTCATTTTTTAAAATGTTCCCCTGCTAGAGTGTGCCTCTGTAATGAGTGGTTGCGGGGCAACCGACGCACTTCTGAATGTGGTATCTCGCACACGGGCTGCAATCCACATTGCAGGGTGTACGAGTTTTTTCTTTGTGTGTAAGGTGTTCTCTTATCTGAAGGAACGAAGAAAAGTACATATCGCCTATTGGGTAAAATTCGGATCTGCGTATTCCTTGGCTACTTCGTAGCGAGCATTTCTCAATGGAAATGCTTTCAAGCGTGTCTTGGTTTTCTGCGACGACGAGGGCGATTAGGTTGTAACCGCCTATTGCTTTGAATATGTGGATTACGCGGGGGCAGTCTTTGAATCGGTCAATTAGGTTCTGCATTGCTTCGGCGCTTTCCATTTCCAACATGATAATCGCTGGATGAAGTTTGAGGGTTGCGGCATTAAGTAAAGCAGAAATTTTAATTGTGTCTTTATCCAGAAGTTTTTGCAGTCTTTTTTTGGTTCCCATGCTTGTGAATCCGGTAATCTTAGCCAATTCTTGTAACGTCGTTCTTCCGTCTAGCTGAAGTTGTGAAATTATTTTTCGGTTAACCTCGTCCAAACAGTCAGCCTCAGTTTATTTTATAAACATAAA
>CAZXCX010000035.1:0-7474 GCA_964639375.1 uncultured Candidatus Bathyarchaeia archaeon | reverse complement strand
CTTCCAACTCCTACCACTTTCTTTTCAGTTACTCCTATTTATTATTCGTTCTGAAGGAAAGTTCTATAAGACAACTCAAGAACAAAGAAACACTGTTCATTAACTGGAGACTTTACGGCGTCAACCGCATTCGGTCTCTCGGATAGAACGTCACTTCACGAATATTCTTTTTCCCAGTCAACATCATAGTGAGCCTTTCCAAGCCTATCGCCCAACCCGCGTGAGGCGGCATTCCATAATCAAAAGCCTGAAGATGATACTTGAAGACTTCTGGGTTCAACCCTTTCTCCCTTAACCTGTCCACTAGGAGGTCTTTTTCAGCTATTCTTGTTCCGCCCGAAACTATTTCTATCCAGCGCCACATCAAGTCAAACCCCTCGCACAGTTCGGGCTTATCTTCCCGCGGTTTTATGTAAAACGCTTTAGAATGCGTGGGCCAGTCAGTTATGAAATAGAAGTTCGGATACAACTTGCTCAAAGTTCTGAAAGCCTCGGTCGGTATGTCCTCGCCCCATGGAACCTCAACATCTTCCTTTTTCAAGTTGTTAAGAACCTCGTCATAAGTCAAACGTTTGAAAGGAACTGCAGGAACCTCCACTTTATGCTTGAGCGTGGCTAACTCGTTCGTGCACTTTTCCTTCACGGTTTTGCAAGCGTGCTGTATCACCTGTTCAAGAAGGACCATAACCTCTTTGGCATCGGCGAATGCCTGTTCGATGTCTACGGAAACGAATTCACTTAAATGCCGCCTTGTGTGCGACTCCTCCGCCCTGAAAAAAGGCCCAACCTCAAAAACCTTCTCAAGACTCATTACTAACTGCTCTTTGTACAACTGCGGACTCTGGGCGAGAAACGCTTTTTCGCCGAAGTAATCAACAGTGAACAATGCTGCGCCGCCTTCGGTTGCTGAGGCGATAATTCTGGGTGTGTGAACCTCCAAAAAACCCTTTTCGAAGAGAAAACTCCGAATTGCCTCTAGGGCGTGGTGTTGAATCTTGAATGCTGCAATGTTTTGTTCTTGGCAGAGATCTAATGCTCTTGCGTCTAAGCGCACTTCTATGTTCGCTGGTGTCTTGCCAGTGATGTCAATCGGCAACTGGGTAGCGGCTGTGCTGAGAATTTTGATTTCCTTCGGCGCCACTTCGACGCCTCTAGGCGACATAGTAGTCTTCTTTACAACTCCCTTCACGCCGACGCTATACCGCTTCTGTAGCGCATCAGACTTCGACAGCACTTCGGGACTTACTTTCTTCCGTGGGACAGTAACTTGGATTGTGCCTTCTCTGTCCTGCAGTATTATGAAACGAATGCCGCCTAAGTCCCGTATCTCTTGAACCCAACCAAAAATCGTAACTTCCTTGCCATCCATATGAGGCGTTACGTTTACAGAATAGCATGTTCTAACCCATTCGTCAATGGAGTCCAACTTCATGAATCAACCGCTCCTCAATAAGCGAACTCAACGCGTAACGACATTTTCCGTACTTTACGGGCGATTTCCTTTAAAGCCTTCAGGTCAAAGGGCAACTGGGTCCCACGCTTCCTTCTCAAGATAACCCTCGTCTCAGTAGTGCCATCAGGCAACCAAATCGTGTTAATCGTAAGTATGCTAAGAGGCATGAACAAGTCCTCCAGAAACTTGCGGTCATCAACACCGTATTCCAAAATGCGAACAGACTTGCCAACTTCGCCACCCAAGGCTTTGATGATCTTGCCGCCATAGCCCAAAAGCCGAGGCACATCACCGTGCCCAACAATTACGGCCAAAGTCCGGTTGACAACAACTGCCTTATAAAAGCAAACGTTCTGAAGGGAAGGATACTTTTCCTCTAAAGACAATAACAAACGGGCGATTCTCAGGTCTAACTCGCTGATCTCACCAGCCTTGACTTTAGCTGAACACTTTTGGCATAGTATGCCACTCTTTAAACAGAAGCTACATAGTTCAGTCTTCATTTAGAAGACAGCCTCCCGCTAATAAAGGAGGAGCGGCGGAGTGGTGCTCTCCGAGTTGAAACAGTGAGTCTATCGTTCCAAGATTATTTCTATTGTGCTGACGTTAGTCAGCCCACGACCCTCTTCTCGCGGCGCAATTTGATCCGTGCCAATGCCTATTTTGGTGACTTTTACGTCAGGCAGAAAACGGCGTCTAACAACTTCCACAACGTCAACTGCTCGGCTAATGGCTCTTCCACGTGCTTTAACGCTTATTTCTTTTGCTCCACCGTGAAAGAAGGTTATGCAGGCCAGCACGTAGTTCATCACTGGTTTTCTCCCGATTAACACTGAGTTGCTTTCTGACATTGCTAACGCTTCACTCCTAGTTTCCTCTTTTTATATGGCTTCATAAGGTTTTTTGTCCACAAATAAATACATTGTGGTGTTACCTCGAGATTCTAATTTAAACTGAGCTAAAAGCGAGGACTTTCGAAAATAGGTGCAAAATCTCTTTTAATTCACTAAAATCTTAAATAACGCGATAATTGTAAAGGATTAGTTTAACAAACTGACATAAAAATGAAAACATTGGAACCTCTCACTAAACGTTCAGTTCAACTTTTGAGGACTCTATACGAGAAAGGCAGGTCCACAAGCACTTACACGCTACGCGTCAAACAGGACGAATTATCAGCACAATTAGGCATAAGCAGGCAAGCTTTGAACGTGCACCTCAGAAAACTTAAAAACAGAGGCTACATCCGCACAGGCCGAGGTTTCATAGACGTCACAGATAAAGGGTTAAACGCCCTTGGCATTTCCACAACACCAGCCTTCATCCTCATTAAGGTGTCACCTGTTAAGAGAGTCCAAGTATACGACAAAATAAAAGAACTTGCAGTTACGAGAGCCTTCAGGATAGCCGGAGAAGTTGACGCTTTAATAATCGTAGAAAGAGAAAACTTGGACGAAATCCTCAAAAAACTATACGCTATAGACGGAATCCAAGATACAAGATCTTACGTCACAATTGAAATCATCAAATAGGAAGAAAACAGTAGCCTACATAGCTGGGCGGTCTGCCCTCCTGAAAAACACATGGGACACGCAGAGGCGATAATAATGGGCAAAACAGGCACAGCAGAAAACAAGATAAAAGCCTTCGAAAACGCAGGCGTGAAAAGTAGTCGAGTTGTTGACAAAAGCATTGGACACGTAAAACATCTTTTATGAAGAGCAGCCTTTTGTAGCAGTTACACAAAGTTTTGAGACAAAAAGTATATTTGACAGAGGATCATCTGAGTCTTAGCACCAAAATAGAGGTCGCCAAATGCCGATATTAGATCCGATTAAGAAGTCTATTGCGCAAAAACATAGGCTTCACATGAAGATTTGCAGAGACTGCGGAGCCAGAAACGCCGCAACTGCATTGAAATGCAGAAAGTGCAAAAGCAAGAATCTTAGATGGAAGAAGAGAGAGCTTGTGAAGTAACATCGCTCGTTTCAAAGAACCATGGCTAAAGTTTCCATATTGAAAGCTGTGTTTGCACACCCATTCTTTATCAGAGGTATAGCTTGTCCAGCAACGTTCATGCTGTCCAAGGCATCTACAGACATTTTTATCTCTTCACCACAAGCAACTCCAACAACGCCCTCATATCGGTTCGTTTTCAGGATTTTCGAAATACATGAGCCTCCAGGGACCACATAAACGTCGTATCCTTTTTTCTTGGCTAAGCGGTCTGCTTTGTTAATTAAACAGTCTTCGGAACAATGAGCACAAGTATAGGAAGGAATGCTCGCGTCAAAGAATGCTTTACATCGATTGTCCATATATTTTCTGGAACAATGAGGAAGGAAAAGAGCCCTCTTTTTCGCTTGCAGGAATTTTCTTCTTTCCAATAGGTTCACGGCCTGCAGGTCGATGAAGTCTTGGAGGAGAACAACGGCGTCTGAGAGGTTTAGTCCCGTGGCTTCTTGGACCCTGAATTTTTTTATAATATCCTGCACGTTTTTGAGGAGAGTTTTGTGCATGCCCTTCTGGTAGCTGACCCTGGCAATTTCCGTGAAGAAGAAGCGGGGAACTTTTGAAAGATCGAAAGTGAACTTGTAGGGCATAACTTAAGATTAGCGACACACAGACTTAAAAAAATACCTATCCTCCCTACTCAAATTTAGGCTTGAAGGAGGCTAATCTATCTCTTCGTTGCCGCCCAAAAGTTCTTTCAGAGACTTAATCTCTTCTCGCAGCTGTTTTACTTCGCCCTCAAGGGCGTTGGCTCGTGATTCAGCAACTTTTTTGAGCTGTTCGATTTCCACCAACAAACTCGCCCGCTCCGTTTCCAGCGTATTTATTTTTTCCCGCAGAGTCCTCAAGGTTTGCGTTAGTCCTTCACGTATTTCTTTAACTTTTTCGACTAAATTTTTAATGTTCTTTGTTTCCGCAGGTTTTGCTGTTGAGCTTACTCTGGACCTAAACTTGGACTTGCATTTGGGGCACTCGAAAATTCCAACTCGAAATTCCGGTATATCCCCTGTTGCTGTGTGTTTAGCAGGTGACACAGTCCAGCATTTAACTGCAACGGCTACTTCTGTTCCACAATTCGGGCAGTCAACCAATGAATAAACCCCGCATACCCAAGTTCATCCAGTATCCATAAGAATCATTCCTTGCGATTAAGCTATAATACTTTGCATTATCCGCCTAAATGCGCATTCAAGAAATGCTAAAGAAATAAAGAAAAGGATGGATTCGGCGTTATCAAATGCTGATTTGGAACAACAATCTTTCAACGAGTTCTTTGTATCGATTTCGAATAGTAACCTCAGTAACCTGCGCAATCTCCGCTATTTCCCTCTGCGTTTTTCTTTCACCCGTCAAAACAGAAGCAACATAGCTTGCAGCTGCAGCAATGCCTGTTGGGCCACGACCCGAAGTGAGTTTAAGCTCTTTTGCCGCTGCTAGAATCTTGTGGGCAATTTCTTCGACTTTACCTTGCATTGTCAGTTGATTGGAAAACTTTGTTATGTACTGGCTGGGTCTAAGCGGCGGAATAGAATAGTTAAGCTCTTTAATTAGAAAACGGTAGCTACGACCCACTTCTTTTTTGTTTACAGTTGACGCCTGAGATATCTCATCTAAGGTTCTCGGCAACCTACACTGCCTACACGCCAAGTAAATCGCCGCTGAGGTCACACCTTGAATCGATCGCCCGCGTATTAGTCGTTCCTTCACTGCTTTTCTGTAAATGACTGAGGCGGTTTCAAGAATGTTTTTGGGAAGGTTCAAGTTGTTGGAGATTTTTGTGATTTCAGACAAAGCAAAAGCCAAATTGCGTTCTGTCGCGTCTGAAACTCTTATGCGCCGCTGCCATTTCCTGAGGCGGTACACTTGTGCCTTCTGCCCAGGTGAGAGACTCTTGCCATATATGTCGCGGTCATGCCAATCAATGGTTGTTGATAAACCTTTATCGTGAATAGTGTATGTTAAAGGAGCACCAACCCTTGTTCGTTTTGATCTCTGCTCGTCGTCGAACGCTCTCCATTCGGGTCCCCTATCAGCTATCTTGGCTGCCACCACGAAACCGCAGTCCATACAAACTATTTCGGCGCACTCGTAATCGCGCATAAGCCTAGTACTGCCACATTCAGGGCAGGATTGAACTTTGAAGGATTCAACACGTTGCGCTGAAGATGAGGAATCTACATCTTCATGCAGCTTACTATCTCCACTCATTCTCTTTTGCTCCGTTCCTTTTTCGAGAGAAGCAAGTACAGCTGCTTATTAGCTAGTTTTTCAGGCTCCTTAACCGCTGGTTTTACAACTGCGTAAGGCGAAGGCACTGGACCTATTACATCAAAGATTTTTCCAACAACTTTCAAATTTTCGTCAACGACTGCTGAACCGATTTTCGGGGTTTTGTCAGTCTTAACAACAATGTTCTGAGAAGGAGTCACATGAAGCGCCTTGCCCAATCTCTGCAAACACATCCACTCTCTCTCGAAAAACAAGAACGACACCGTAATACTTTATTTAAATCTTTCTGCGTAAAACGATATATGAAGTTTTGAACAGTCTGTTTTGTGGTGCTTTGCGTGTTGGTGGAGGAGTGATTGGGTTGGCGTTTTCTCTAATGCTCGGAAAAGACTATAGCCCCCTTATATAAAGACTGAAGCCCTGAGTGAACGGCTGGTTCTTTGTCAAGAAATCTTGACTAAGAAAATGCCAGTTTGGTCAAGAAACCTTGATAAAAACGCTTTTACCGCAGAAACAGCCTAGCTTAAAGGGGATAAAGCATGCGCAAGAGTATCGCTCTGTTGCTTGTTCTCGTCTTCCTAACAGCGTCATGCGTAATCATGCCTTTGCCTGTTAATGCTGGTTCCAGGACCATTGTTGTTCCAGACGATTACCCAACAATAAGCTCAGCCATCGGCAACGCTACGGACGGCGACATGATCTTCGTCAAGAAGGGAACATACGAAGAAAAAACGTTGGAAATAAACAAAACACTATCGCTGATAGGCGAAGACATCAACAATACCGTAATAAAGCTACATCCTCCAGTGTACAACGTGACACAGATTCTAACGCAATTTTACGCCGCCCTTTCTAACGCGATAACTATCAACGCCGACGATTTTATGCTTGCAAACCTAACAATATCTCAAAACCCTGAAGGATACATCGCGGCAAGTGGAGATAGAACGCAGATTATGGGCAATAATATAATGGGGGGATCGGCGACAGGCTTGTTGATAAGTGGTTCCTATTGTAACATCACAGATAACACATCAGGTGGATTTATCAGCTTAAGTGGTTCTTCTAACATGATTACCAGAAACTCCGTTTATAAAATCATAATAAATGGAGAATCAAACACTATAGGCAATAACACAATCTGTACTCTTCATCTGTCTAATGCTAACAAAAGCATTTTTTATGAAAACAAAATTGGATTAGCAACTCTCTATTATTCTGGATTCTCTGTATTAGGGCGTGAAAATAGCGGAATATATATAGAAGGGAACAGTTTTCATAACGTTCTTTATTCCAACGACATAGCAGCATATTTATACGATGTAGAGATCAACAGCACGTCTGAGAATAACACGTTTTACCATAATAATTTCTTAAATAACTCCCGTTATACTGGTATAGGTTTGCGTACTGGGAGTTTCGTTAATTTCTGGGATAATGGTGGAGAGGGTAATTATTGGGAGGACTATAATGGTACTGACGCAAACGGGGATGGCATTGGTGACGCGCCGTACATTATTGACGCCGATAATGTTGACCGTTATCCGCTTATGTTTCCATTCGACATCGAAAACGATACTGTTGTGTTGCCGCCGCCCGAGCCTTTCCCAACAATATTGGTCGCGGCTGCTGCTGTGATGGTGGCTGTTGTAATTGTTGGTGTCTTAGTCTACTTCAGAAAACGTAATCATTGAGCCTTAAGCAGTTATTTGCTTGTTCTCTTCTGTTTTCGGTCGAAACCTTCATAAATGAGAAGTGTTGATAAGACTGTGCCTTTAA
>CAZXCX010000034.1:4292-7552 GCA_964639375.1 uncultured Candidatus Bathyarchaeia archaeon | reverse complement strand
GAAAGGTTGGAAGTTTGTTTCTGCTGATGATCTTGAACGAGAGAATCTTGAGGATCCACTGCTTACTCCTGCGGTGATTCGTTCTTTAAATCGATTAAATTCTGACATCGGCATAAGTGACGAGGAGATAAAGCAAGTTCTAAATGAATTGAAACTAAGGACCAGCGGAAGCGAAGACTCTAAGAAAATCCTAAACTACTTCAAAGACGGTATCCCAGTGAAATTTGAAAAAGAAAGAGTAGTCAAATATATCCAACTCTTCGACTACAAAAACAGAGAACACAATAATTTTGTCATCAGCCGCCAAGTCGTTCACCAAGCTGGAGACAAACAAATTCGCCACGACATAATCCTTTACATAAACGGCATTCCTCTGGTAAACATTGAGTGCAAAAACCCTGCTAGCTTAACTGAAAACTGGTACAGCGCTTACAGACAAATTAAAGAATACGAGAAAGCGGTTCCAGAACCGTTCAAATACATACAGATAGGAGTAGCAGCCGAGCAAACTGCCCGCTATTTCCCAACTGCCCCTTGGCAAGATGAAACGCTAACTCATAAATGGCGGGAGCCAAGCACAGACATTATAGACTCCACTATAGAAATGCTCGCACCCCAAAGACTTCTCAACATAATTAGAAATTATCTATTCATCCGAATAGAACGAGGCGCCACAACAAAAGTCATAGCCAGATACATGCAGTACCGAGCAGCTGAACAAATCTGCAACCGAGTGCTAAACAACATAGATGGAAAAGAGACAAAAAATAAAGGGTTAATCTGGCACTGGCAGGGCAGCGGCAAAACCCTTACCATGATCTTTGCAGCAAACAAACTCTACAGGCACCCCACCCTCCAAAACCCCTCCATATTCTTTGTGGTAGACCGCGAAGAACTCGAAAACCAGCTCTACGAAGAATTCTCAGCTCTTGACATAACCAAACCTGAAGTCGTAGACTCTATTCATGCCCTGAGAAAAATAATACGACATGACGAAGATAGGGGTAAACGCGGCATATTCATCACTCTCATCCACAAATTCCGCCCCGAAGAACTCTCAGAACTCCAAAAAGAACTTGATGCTCTAAGCCAAACACGCGAAACTATCCAAACACGCAAAAACGTCCTCCTCTTCATAGACGAAGCCCACCGCACACAATACGGCACCCTCGCCGCCCAAATGAACCAAATCCTCAAGAACGCCGAAGCTTACGCCTTCACAGGCACACCCATCGCCAAAACCGGACGAGACACTTACGGGCAATTCAGCTATCCACCAGCGGAGAAGTACCTGGATAAGTACTTCATAACCGACAGCATCGAAGACGGCTTCACCCTAAAAATCGCCTACCAACCACGACTCGAAGAAGATGTGCACCTCAAGAAAGACATGCTCGACACCTTTATCCAAGTGGAATTCGACGAAATCCCCGAAGAATACCGAGAAAAAACAGAAGAACGCATAAAGCAGAAACTCAACACCATCAAAATCTTCCTCGAAAACAACGACCGCATCAAACTCGTAGCCCAAGACATAGCAGCACACTTCAAAGAAAATCTCGACGGCAGATTCAAAGCCATAGTGGTAGCCGTCAACCGACTCGCCTGCGTACGCTACAAACGAGAACTCGACAAGCTTCTGCCCAAAGAATACTCAGAAGTAGTTATGACCTACACGCGAAACGACCCCAAAGAAATCCTGGACTACTACAATGAAACAATTCAGCAAAACCACGGCAAAGACATCGAAGACATCCGCAAAGAAACCATAACCAAATACAAAGAAGAACAAAACCCAAAAATCCTCATAGTAACCGACATGCTCCTCACAGGCTTCGACGCCCCAATCCTCCAAACCATGTACTTAGACAAACCGCTGAAGGAACATCGATTACTCCAGGCTATCGCGCGCACAAATCGACCCTACAAAGACCTCAAAGAAGCAGGACTCATAATCGACTACGTCGGCATACTCAAAGAATTCACCCGCGCATTCGAAAACTACACCAAAGAAGACATAACAGGCATCCTCATCAACACCGACGACCTCGCCAAAGAATTCACACAAAAACTCGACGAAACAACAGCACTTTTCGCCGATGTCCCCAAAGACCAATACGACCGCCAAACCATGCTCAAAGCCTTCGAAACCATAACCACAGACGAAAAAAGCACCAAGAAATTCCAAACAAACTACAAACGACTAAGAAAACTCTTCGAGCTCCTCGGTCCACACCCAATCAAACTAGAGAAACTTAAAGACTACAAATGGCTCACCCAAGTCTACAACTACTACCTCCACGAAACACGACAAGATCTCGCCACAGAAAACGCGCTCGCATACAAGTACTTCCAGAAAACGCTCAAATACATCTACAAAACCACTGAAGTCACCGACATAGACAGGCAGTACCCAACCATCCAATTCGACGCCGACTACCTCAAAAACCTGCAAGAAAAAATAAAATCTAAAGAAGAAAAAGCCGCCAACATCCTCTTCACCCTAAACCGCTTCGTCATCATAGATAAACAGCGCAATCCCGTCTACGAAAGCCTAGCCGACAAAGTGGAGCGAATTCTCAAACTCTGGAAAGAAAAAACTAAAGACTTCGAAAAAATCTACAACGAAAGCGCCCAAATCTTCCAAGAAATCCAAGCGCTCCAAAGCCGCCAAAAACAACTACTCTTCTCAGACCTCCAATATGCAATTCTTCTAAACATGGAAAAAACCCTAGGCGCAAACAATGACTTCACCAAAGACACACAAGAACTAACAGCCATCCTCCAACCATACCTTTTCAAAGGCTGGCAATACCAACAAACCGCTCGAAAGTCGGTGGAACGCGAAACCCGCAAATACCTAAGAAAATACATCCGCGAAAACCATCTTCCGCTCGCAGAGATGGAAGAACTCTACCAGAAAATAGTTGACAGCGTGAAAACCTATGCCTGAAACCCCAGAGTACACGGTGGAATACCGCAACGTCAAACACCCCCGCCTAGAATACAAAACAGGCACCCTACTCATGGTCCTGCCAAAAACCGGCTGGACACCCGAGCAAGTCCTTGAAAAATACGATGGATGGATAAGGCGAAAGCAAACAACAATTGGAACAGCCATCAAGCAGGCATCTGAAAAAGCCTTGGTCACAACGCGAACGGAAAAAATGCTCCGAACACTCGTCAATAGATATGCATACGCAGCACAAAAAGAACTGAACACTAAAATCAACACGATCTACTTCCGAAAAATGAGAACG
>CAZXCX010000034.1:0-4282 GCA_964639375.1 uncultured Candidatus Bathyarchaeia archaeon | reverse complement strand
ACAACAATCTAACTGTAAACACTCTTCTCAGATTTCTACCTGAAGACCTCATTGAATACGTAATCTACCATGAAACGGCGCATAATTTTGAAAGAAGACACAATGATAGTTTCTGGACGCTTGTAAGCAATAGGTTCCCAAACCATAACGACAAAGAAAAGGATCTGCTAGCTTACTGGTTCTTAATCCAACAAAGCCATCCCTAACATTTTAGCTATTTGCATATCAGTCAGATTTAGAGCAATCAAGTCCTAAAAGACGTCAAATTGAGTTAGAATTAATTAATAATTTATACTACTTCACCTACTAATCGTTTTTCATGGTCAAACTAAGCATACTAAAAAACGTAAATTTGGATATTCCCGAAAAAGAGTTGCAAGACCTATTTGAGAAGAACCTCGATTCTATAGAAGAAGGACTCAAACATGTTGATTCCTATCTTCACATAGGGACTGGTATCATCGACATTCTGGCGATTGATGAAGAAAGCAACCCGGTGATAATTGAATGCAAGAGAATAGGCCATTTTGATAGGGATGCACTCATACAACTCATGGAGTATTACAGTTGGTTCTCCAAAGACGAAAATCACATAAGGCTTCTTTTCTCAGTTTTTGAAAAGAAAGGTTACAGAGAAGTCACTCAAGACATTAGGCTTATGGCACTAGTGAGCAGCGTAAGCGAGGAGGTAAAGAATGCATGCTGGGCATTGAGCCCATCAATAAAACTCGTCTCCTACACCCTCTCAAGATCTCCAAAAGACGACGAGATACTCGTTGCGCCTGTTGTAGTACTCGATACTTCTGTAGGTACCAATTCCTTCATCTACCAGCCCAAGTCGGAGGATGATCATTTCAAATCTAATTCTCACATGCGACCGCTGTATGAAAAATTCAAGAAAGAGGTTCTATCAATCGACAGCACCATTAAAATAAATCCTTCTCCGCAGGATTACATCGCTTTTGTAGGGAAAAAGAATCTTTGCGGTTTACACATAAAGAAGAACTGGCTAAGACTTGACTTTCCGCTCACATCAGAAGAGGCTAATAACCCAGACTACTACTGGAGCGAGAAGTGGGGCGGATGGGGCTACTATCATTTGGAAAACGAAGCGAAGATAGATGAAGCATTAGAATTAGTCCAGAAAGCCCTCGCCAAATTCCAATAGAAAGGCGTCAGTCCGCAATTCCAAAAAACAAATCTGCTTAGCGCGCGCTTGTTAACCGCAGAGCATAGTTGTTGTTGACCAGTGAACTGTGCAGAGTTGGTCAACAACTTCTAAGTAGAAGAAGACCAGAGTGTTTTCCAAAGTGTCTTCTTCTTCCAGTTATCACGCACCATCTTGACAGCGGACTTTGTGTTCGCATCTTAAACATTTGTTCGGATTGCTTGCTGGCTCGGCTTCTCTGTTGTTGCCCCAGAACTCAAGAGCCCACGCCAGATCTTTTTCCGCCTGAACGCGATTGAATCTGCAGACGTAGACTTTGGCGCCATCAACCGCAAGCACCGCTTCGCTTAGACCATTCTCCGTCACCGCGCGCACCACGCTTTGCCTTAACTCTCTGCTTCCTCTCGTCTTAGGGTCAGCCACCACAATCGCATAAAACAGCCTGCTCGTGTCAAAACCCATGTTCCCAAGCAAAACACCATACGTCTGCGCCTGCACATGATAAGACCGGTAATCCACGCCGCTTCGACTGAACTTGTACTCAAACACCACAAGCGGAAGCCCGCGCATGAAAAGAACCGAGTCAGGCTTACCCCCAAGAACAACGTCGCCGTATTTGGCGAGAAGAAACATCTCCAAAGCAAACACCGGCTTGGCGCCGTAGATTTTCCGCCACATCTCTTCTCTCTTAACCTTCACAGAGTTTTCAGTCAGGTTCTCATGAGCTTCAGCTCCGATGTTCTTCGCTTCCGTTTCAACCGAGCCGTGCAAGTACTGCATTTCAACTTTCTTCTCGCAGTAAAACTGTTCAGCAATGTCGCTGGCAACAACCACGGAGCGACCAAAACGGTACCTGCCACCCTCTTCTCGATTCTGCTCGAGCTCTATAAGCAGGGCATCGAAACGCTTCAACTGCTCTTTCCACTCTGTCATGTAGACCATTTCCAAATTGAAATGACTTCACATGATTTAAGTTGCTTTGCTTTCTAAGCAATTTTTTCTTTGTGACCGCAGTCTGGAAAATTTGAGCATCCAAAAAAGTCTGAATAAGGACCGTTAACTATTTTCAAATAACCATCATTGCATGTTGGGCATATTCTAGCTTCAAAGTCACAGTAATCGTTGACACAAGCGTATTTTGTTTCGCCTATCTTTCTTAGGAATCCGTTATTGCATTTTGGGCAGGTTTGTGGTCTATACCTGCAGTAGGGATAGTTGCTGCAAGAGTAAAAGAAGCTGTCATTCCAAGTTATTGCTTGAATGTTTCCAGTTTCACATTCAGGGCATTTCGCCATTTTAGAACTCTCGCCAATGGCACTTACTCCATAATCATCGTTGAGAATTTCCGTTACAAACTCAGACGTGTTCGTTCTGTCTGCAAGCAAATATGCCTCATTTCTTGCTCTAGTCACAGCTACATAGAACAGTCTCCTCTCCTCGGCATTTGGGAAATCATCTGCCTTCGCCAAAACAAGATCAAGCAACGGATCATCCACAATTTGACACGGAAAACCATAAACTCCCGACTTCATACCAACTAGAATTACATAATCTGCCTCAGTACCTTTTGAACTGTGAGCAGTGATGAACCTGATTGAAAGTCTCGGGAACTTTCGCCTTAATTCACCCAAGTTCTCTGGCTCTTGGTAATTGTATCGACCTACAATGAAGACGCTTGCCTTCCTAAGAGACCTGGAATTAATGTCTCCCAATACTTGTTCTATTGAATCAAGCTCAGATTCGCAAAGCATCACTTTCACAGTTTGCTTTTCAGCTTTCTCATTCGTCAACAGCGTCTTCCGTATTTGATTTGGGTTTTTCTGAATGAATTTGCTGGTAAAATCACATATCTTGTCATTGAACCTGAAAGTCTGATCCAACACCAGAAGCTCGCTGTATCCAAAATACTTCTCGAACTCAGTCATCAGAGACAAATCGCTGCCAGTGAACCGGTAAATCGACTGCCAATCATCTCCAACACAAAAAAGCTTACAATCAGGACTCTGATCCAGCAGCGCCTTCAACAACATAGATCGGCTCTGCGAGATGTCCTGAAACTCATCCACAAGAATGTACCTATACTTAAGCTGATGTTTGTTTGCCGCAACATACTTCTGAGAGAGAAATATCATGTCATTGAAATCCACTTCGCCAGAAGCAATAAGGAAATTGTTGTAAGACGTTAGAATGTAAGAAAACAACTCGACAAACGCTTGAGACCGCGCCTTTGCTCGGGTTTGCTTAGCTTTCTCTTTAAGGTCCTTAATGCTAAGGCTTGACGACTTGTACAGATTTAGGAACGTTGACAAGAGAGCGGCAAATCTACTCACATAGCCCAGCTCGTTTATTTCCTCAAAAATTTGATCCTCAGGCAACTTCTCGAATCTCACATCATAAGCCCGAAGCTTCGCTTCCAGATTTCTCAGGAGATTGCCATTTGCTTTCTCGTAACTGTAAGTTTCGACCAGTTTCGTTCCGTTAGTTTTGTGCAGATGCCTCTTCCAATCTAAATCTTCAACATATCTCGTCTGATCTATGAATGCGGGCGTGTTGCCATTTTCGTCGAGGGCAAGATGCTCAATGTATATTCCATAATCGTTAAGGTAAAAGTCTGGTCGGTATTGTCGATGTCTTCTAGAAGCGGTAGGTATCTCGTATTCTCTCTCATATTCGTAGTTTATTCCGTTTGAAAACAGGAAGTTGGCTATTTCGCATTCTTCAAAACTCTTAACCTTATCGCCTTTCAGCGATCTGACTTCCTGCTTTTTGAGATAATTGATGTATTCGCCTCTGTTTCTGAAATTGAAAATGCTTTCATACGGGTTAACGTGAAACAGAAAGTAGTCATTCAACAGTTTTGAGAAACGCTCGTCATGCAGGTTATCCTTTATGAACTCCTCGATTTTCTTGTCAAGTTTCAACTTATCGGTCGATATTTCCGAGACCGAAGGCATTTTTCCCTCCACGTTAGCTATTATGCTCAAGCCCAAACCATGGAATGTCCTCACATCCAAATTGAGCCTAAGAGACCTAATTCGCTTCTGCATTTCCTGCTTTACATCACGCCCAAAAGAAAGCAACAGAAGCTCTTCAGGTTTGGCAAGACCCTTCTTC
>CAZXCX010000033.1:0-7642 GCA_964639375.1 uncultured Candidatus Bathyarchaeia archaeon | reverse complement strand
TGATTTTTATCTTCCATCAAGTTTCACGTGGATAGAATCTCAGCTAAACGGTGAATCTTATATCTAGTTCTTTCCTGCATGCATAACGTTGACTCTAACATTTAATATGAGTTATGAATTGTAAATCCAATTTCAATAATTCATCAGCTTAATCTTTCCTTTATTTTTCTGCACATGCATTCATGTCCCAGATTCGGTGTGGCGAGCCCGGGGGAATTGAACCCTACCACACTGGAGACATCACCCGCAAAAACCCTTTTTTCATTTTTAGTTTTCTTTAATTAGTGGCGTATAACCCTTTTCTTCAATTTCTTCATCTGGTTATTGCTACGGGACATGAAGCCTCATCTATAACTCTGGAGCTGACGCTGCCGAGAGCAGTGAATCTGCTGCCTAGCCCTCTGCTTCCCATAACGATGAGGTCGAAGTTCCCTAATTTTGCGGTTTGTATAATCTTTTTGTGTGGTTCTCCCATCTCAAGTTTTGTGGAGACCTTCAATTTGGGACGCCTCTTCTGAACCTCATCTAGGGATTTAGCTAATATTTCCCAAAAAATAGTCTCCAACTCGTCAGCGCATTCTCTGATTGCCTTGGATTTAACTTTGTAGAAACCTAAAGATGGAAGGAGCACAGGTGGAACCACCGTTAATAATTGGATCTCCGCTGAAGTCTGTTCAGCCAAGTCAACCGCAAAGTCCATTGCGTGTTTAGATGCTTCAGACCCGTCAATAGCCACCAGAATCTTTTTAATCATTTTTACACCCTAATATAATGAGGAAGAAGAATCAGTAATAAATTAGTTTTCATAATCCTTCTTTTCTATTTGTTACATATGTTTCATTTAATGTGGGAATAGTAACATTCATTGTAACTAATCTGCACATGTCTTAATATGCTATCATTATATATAAGCTTAAGTAACAATAAATGTGACTAAACTTTAGAAACATCCTTTTTTTCACCATAAAGAATAATCCAACCTTTCACACTAGACTATTACGGTAGAATAGCTAGGCGGCGCCATCAAACTTGTCTAGAAATGCGCGCTCACACACGCGGACCTACCAATCACTCGGAAGGATGAGCCTCTAGAAATTCTAAAGCAAAAAGGATGGAAAGAACGTGTTATACCAAACTCAAGAATTAAATCTGGAGAAGGCTCTGGACCACATACTTGACTTTGAAAAGTTGAAATACTGCTTCGAATGTGGTATTTGTACTGCGAGTTGTCCAGTTGCAGAATTACTCCCAGAACACTATAATCCGAGGATATTGCTTCACAGTCTACCATTAGGCGATGCTAAAACCCTAAAATCAGCCGAATTATGGCTGTGTGCTTGGTGTTATCGTTGTTATAGGCGATGCCCGCAAAATCTGTGTCTTCCAGAAATTTTTCAAGCCCTTAGAAAATTTGCGGTTGAACACGGGTACATAGAAGGATTCAACAAAGCTTTGAAAATAATTAGAGAAGATATTCCACTCCCAGCTTCATGTTGCTATGTTTGTTTTCATCCAGAACGTGCAATAGACAACAAGCAATTAGTGACAGAGGCTATTCAAAACGCTATTCTCGATTATGAAGCTGAAAAAACGAAAGAAAAATCTGTCGCCAAAGTTCATCGAGAGAAAGTCGCCATCATCGGCTCAGGTCCTGCAGGACTTTCAGCAGCCCAAGATTTAGCCAAAAAAGGCTATTCTGTAACGGTTTTTGAGGCTTTGTCTTCAGCTGGTGGAATGTTAAGAAGATGCATTCCAGAATATCGCCTTCCTAAGAAAATAGTTGATTTCGACATAAAGCGCATAAAAGATTTAGGAGTGAAAATTAAGAAAAATGTGGCTATTGGTAAAAGCCTAAAAGTAAAAAAGCTTTTCCAAAGTTACAATGCGTTGTTTGTAGCTACAGGTGCTCATGAAGAGCAAGTGCTCGGGATTAAAGGCGAAGAACTAAATGGTGTTTTCCAGGCTCTTAATTTTCTGGAAAAAGCGAAGATGAAAGAAATCGAAGTATCGGATAAGGTTTCAATAATTGGCGGAGGCAACGTTGCTGTTGGTTGTGCTAGAACTGCTTTGAGACTTGGAGCAAAAGAAGCCACTATTTTATATAGAAGGTCAAAAGAGGAAATGCCCGCGAATCCTTGGGAAATAAAGGAAGCTGAAGAAGAAGGAGTAAAAATCGACTTTTTGGTTGCTCTTAAAAGAATTATAGGTGAAAATAGCAAGGTAACTGCGATTGAATGTGTGGAAAATGAGTTAAGCGAGGCGGATGAAACTGATCGCAGACGCCCAGTTCCAATTCAAGGGTCTGAATTCGAAATAAAAACTGACAGCGTAATAATTGCAATAGGTCAATTTCCCAATACCACCTTTCTGCCCGAAACGGTTGAAATCACTGAAGAAAGAACAATAGCAGTAGACCCATTTACTTTAGAGACAAGTTCGCCTGGCATTTTCGCAGGGGGAGACGTGGTATCAGGACGAGGAACCCTAATGGAAGCCATAGTAGCTGGAAAACAAGCGGCAATTTCCATAGACTCTTATCTAAGAAGCGACTCGCCGAAGCCACTTAAGATTTATGAAAAAGGTCAAGGGAGCAAAAATGGAAGCTTCTAAAATTGAGTCTAAATCCAACAAAGAAATTCGTATTGGAGTTTATGTTTGTCATTGCGGAAAAAACATTGCAGGATCAGTAAACTGTGAGGAAGTAGCAAAATATGCTTCAACTCTTCCCCACGTTGTACTCTCTAAACATAACCTGTACACCTGCTCAGACCCCGGACAGAAAACAATAAAAAAAGACATAATAGAAAAAAGGCTCACAAGAGTGGTTGTGGCCTCCTGCACTCCCCGACTCCATGAACCCACCTTCAGAAAAACTTGCGAGGAGGCAGGATTAAACAAGTATTTGTTCGAGATGGCCAACATCAGGGAACACTGCAGCTGGGTACACTTATACGAGCATGAAAAGGCCACTGAAAAAGCCAAGGATCTGGTTCACATGGCAGTTTCAAAGGCAATTCTTCTGAAGCCACAAGAAGAAGCTGTTGTTGCTGTGGCGAGGAAAGCACTGGTTATTGGAGGAGGAGTAGCCGGTATCCAAGCAGCCTTAGATTTAGCGGATACTGGCTACAAAGTCTACCTTGTGGAGAAAAGCCCAAGCATAGGAGGAAGAATGGCCCAACTTGACAAGACCTTTCCCACAATGGACTGTTCTATTTGTATTCTTGCCCCAAAAATGTCGGATGTGGGTAAGCACTCTAATATTGAATTGCTGACCAACAGTGAAGTCACTGAAGTTTCAGGTTACATCGGAAACTTTATAGTTAAGGTTAGAAAGAGGCCCAGATACGTCACTAAGGATTGTACAGCCTGTGGCGATTGCGTTGACGTGTGTCCTGTGGAGGTTCCCAACGAATTTGAGTTGGGACTAACCTGGCGAAAAGCAATCTACATCCCTTTCGCCCAGAGCGTTCCAGCTCTTTATCTAATTGACGAAAAATGTTGTATTGGCCTCGACGAGAATACTTGTGCACGGTGTAAAGAAGTTTGCGGGCCTGATGCCATAAATTTCAATGACAAGGGCAAAGAAATTTACCTTGAGGTTGGAACAATCATTGTAGCCACTGGTTTAGATGTTTATGATCCTGTCGCTTTGAAGGAATATGGTTACCTGAGGTTTCCCAATATAATAACCTCGTTAGAGTTTGAGCGGCTTATAAACGCAGGGGGACCTACTGAAGGCAGTATAGTCCGACCTAGTGACCTGTCTATTCCGAAAACGGTTGCATTTATCCAGTGTATAGGTTCTCGCTCTGAGAAAAGAGGTAACCCATACTGTAGCAACGTATGCTGTATGAATACCATAAAGGATGCTTTACTCATTAAAGAGCAATGTCCAGATGTCAAAATCTATGTTTTTTACATAGATATACGTTCATTTGGAAAAGGCTTCGAAGACCTATTTAGAAGAGCAAAAAAAGAAGGCGTCATCTTCATACGTGGATTGCCAGCTGAAATATTTGAGGATAGGAAATCTCACAACTTGTATCTAATTGGGGAAAACACCCTTGAGAGAAAAAAATTCAAAGTAAATGTGGGCATGGTAGTTTTATCTGTAGGCCTTAAGCCGAGGGATGACAGCGATGTAGTTCAACGACTCTTAAGCTTGTCGAAGACTTCAGACGGATTCTTCATGGAAGCTCATCCAAAACTTAGACCTGTTGACACTCCAACGGCAGGCGTCTTTCTTGCTGGTTGTGCGGAAGCCCCCAAAGACATCAAAGACAGCGTGACACAAGCAAGTGCTGCAGCAGCCCGAGCGAGCATTCTCATGGCAGAGGGAAGCGTAACCGTTGAAGCCATTACGCCTTTTATACAATCGGAAAAATGCATAGCATGCGGCTTATGTGCTCGCGTATGCCCATACAATGCGATTACAGTTGACAAGAAAAAAAGAGAAGCTGAGGTTATTGAAGCAGCCTGTGCTGGATGTGGCACTTGCGGTGCTGAGTGCCCATCAGAAGCTATTGAAATGAGGCATTTCACTGATAAACAGCTAAATGCGCAGATAGACGCAGCAACCCAAGAAAATGCGGACAAGAAGATTATTGCTTTCTGCTGCAACTGGTGCTCCTACGCAGGAGCGGATTTTGCAGGTGTAAGCAGGATCCAGTATCCTCCGAGCGTACGTATCATCAGAACCATGTGTTCAGGACGGGTAGCTACAAAGTTTGTTGAACACGCCTTTGTCAGAGGAGTTGCAGCAGTACTAGTTGCAGGTTGCCACCTTAATGACTGCCACTACATAAATGCCAATTACCAAACTAAGAGACGAGTTGAAAAATTATGGAAGAAAATGGAACGGCTAGGATTGGATAAAAATCGGCTTCAGCTAGCTTGGATAAGCGCTGCTGAAGGACAAAAATTCGCCTCAAAGATTAAGCAGATGCAAGAGATTATTGATGGAGTAACCGAAGAAGAGATAAAAAAGACAGTGGAATGCCTCACTTCAAAAAAAACCGAAAGCGGCAGCTATCACCCTGAATGATAATCAAAAAAGTAGGAAAAAGCCATTGGAGGTTAAAGTTCTGCGTGGACAACTAAAAAAGCAGGAGACCAAAAGAGAAACAAAGATTGAAAGGAAGTTCCTTTCAAGAAACTATTCTATAACCCTAAACAAGGAACTATGCAACGGATGTGGAGTGTGCGCTGAAGTCTGCCCGAAAGAAGCCATAAAAGAAACCCCTGCAAAAATAGAGAAGGGAATTCTAGTTAAGAAACCAACAATCAGTTTTGATACTGATAACTGTATCTTCTGTGGCGAGTGCACAGTGCTATGCCCCTTGAATGCTTTAACCATGAAAATTGATGGAGAAGAAATCTCGACGATTGTGAAAAATGAAGCTTTTCCATCCTTGTTAAAAGGCATCAAAGTTTCAAAGGAAAAAATCACAGTTTACGAATCCAGTTGCTTCCTTGATTCATTAAACAAAACAGATCATACACAACTGTCCAGATGCAACCCAGAATGCGAAATCAGATGCCAAAATGAATGCCCAACAGAAGCAATAAAAGTATCCGTTCAAAGATCAGAAAATGACCGAATAGTAAGAATAATTGATGTACAGATCGACGAATCCAAATGTATATACTGCAAACGCTGTGAACTAGCCTGTCCATATGACGCAATAAAAGTGAAAAAGCCATTCAATGGGACTCTAGAATTGAAGGCAAATCTCTGCCCTGAAGATTGTATGGCATGCCAAGATGTTTGTCCCTCCCAAGCTATCAAGAGGAAGGACGGTAAACTTGTTGTCTCCACCCAATTCTGTATTTTCTGCTCTGCATGCCAAAAAATCTGCCCAGAAAAAGCCATTAGTGTCAAGAGAGATTGGATATTTCACACAGACGTTAAATCCGCAGTCTGGCTTACTGCTCTAAAGAAACTAACATCCATCGAGACCGTCTCCAAAGAGCTTAGAATCAAATCTCTGAATAAAAAAGTTCTCAGAGTTAGGGATAGGAGAATCGGTGAATTCTAACGAGGAAATAAAAAACAATTATTTTTGCGCCATTGGAAAGCTACAATGGAATACCAAAAAACAAAAGACACCCTCCACCTCATGCAACTACTCGGAAACAAACGCATACAACCCACTCTCAAATATACCCAGCTCGTCAACTTCCACGGCCAAGATGAATATGTTTGCAAAGCTGCTAAGACGGCAGATGAAGCAAAAAGCATCATCGAATCAGGGTTCGAGTATGTGTGCGACATGGAAAATTTGAAGCTTTTCAGGAAGCGAAAATTAAAAAAGTACGTCGATACGGTAAAAGCGCCGCCGATAGGACTCGAACCTATGACCGACTGGTTAACAGCCAGCCGCTCTACCTAGCTGAGCTACGGCGGCACACCATAGCGCTTATGCACTTTGGAGCTTCACAAAAGTATTTAAGGTTAGCCATTCACGGCAAAACACTTATTCTATCTGTCTTACTTTGCGTTTAGCTATTCCTGCGAAGCCTTTATAGACCTCCCTCAAGAAGCGCCCATACCATTTGCCCTTAAACGAGAGATCAAGCAAGTTATCTACCCAGTAAAAGTCGTGCTCTACACACTGAAACAGCAATTGCTTATGCAAGTCATTCATTTCTGTTCTTCTAAACCAATCCTCGCGTTTCAGCCTACCCAAAGGAACAAAAAACAAGGGCACAATAAAACTTCGAACGTGTTTAAGGTCGTCCACCAGTTCCATCGTTTTTATGATGTGATCTTCTTTCTCTTCTGGAAGCCCCACTATTAACGTGCATGCTGGAACCAACTTGTTATCATGCATTATTCCCATGCCGGTGCGGACAACTTGAGGCCAATCCTCTGCCTTGAACGGGTGCGCCTTAGCAGGCATGATTTTCTTCGCGAGTTCCGAGGAGCCTGTTTCGATGCCTATTTCCGCGCCCCACCACGCCTGTTTTTGAAGAATTATTTCAGCGATTTTCGAGAAAAGCTTCGGGTTTGAAGCCACTGCCGCTAATGAACAGTGGCTCCAGCTTATTCCTTCCTCATGTTTTTTCACGACAAATTCATGAAGCCTCGTTAGTTTCTCTTCATTCGGCGAAGTGTTCTTAGAGCCGTACAGCATGACGTCTTCTGCGTGGAGGCAACAGCCGCTTACCTTCTCCGAGTTGACATTGAGGTTTATTTCTCGCTGTATTTTCTCGTGTGGGTACCATCTTAATGGCCTTAGCGTTACATTGCAAAAATCGCAGCCTCTGCAGCATCCCCGTCCGATCTCAACCAAACCGTTGATCGAGGGGTGAACTATGTCAGGTATCTCTTCCAAAGCTGGCGTTTCGCTAAGGCTAACTTCATAGTACCTAGGAATATCGTCCCCGTCAAGAGCGGCTCTGAAGATCTTGCCAATAACGTTCTCCGCTTCTCCCTCAACTACACAGTCTATGGCGTGCTCTTCAACAAATTTCTGCCTGTAACGAAATTGCCATGCGCCAGGGCCTCCCACTATAATTTTTAACCCTCTCTTTTTAGCCTTCTT
Source organism: uncultured Candidatus Bathyarchaeia archaeon (assembly GCA_964639375.1). Classification (GTDB taxonomy): domain Archaea; phylum Thermoproteota; class Bathyarchaeia; order Bathyarchaeales; family Bathycorpusculaceae. Next base: position 95 of record CAZXCX010000033.1, on the reverse strand, counting down.
AATCGCTGGGTTGTTCATTAAAATGTGGAAGTATTTCGCCAAGTATGGTTCTTTCTTAAAAATAGCTGCAAGAGTGCTTGAGGCTGGACCTAAAC
>CAZXCX010000032.1:0-7795 GCA_964639375.1 uncultured Candidatus Bathyarchaeia archaeon | reverse complement strand
TGTCCAAGCTTTCCTGAGGACCTTTTATGCGCCTGAACAACTCGTCCATCTGGCGGGGTGAAGCTCTTATTCCCGCTTTTTCCAGAAGCTGTTGGATTAACGTTTGTGCCGTGTTTCTGCCTATGAAGAGGGTCGTTTTGCGTCCAACAATTTCTGGTGGGAACGGCTCGAAAAGCAACGGCTGCGCCTGCATCTCTTCCAGCTGCTGATCTACTTCATGAGCGAATATGACATCGCCTATTATGGGCTTGTGAAACTGGATGGGCAACGCGAAGGCTTTTTCAGCTGATTGTGAAAGCCTGTAAACCCTTCTCAAGTCAACTCCAGTGTCTATGTTGTAGAGTAGCTCTAGTGCCGTGACAACCTCTTCGAAAGGCGCTATGCCCGCGTGTTCTCCGAAGCCTGCGATGCATGTGTGAAGATAAGTTACGCCTTCTTCTACTGCCGCTAAAGTGTTGGCTGTTGCCAAGCCGAAGTCGTTGTGGCAGTGAACTGAAAGCTCCACTTTCTTCCTCACTGTTTCTGATAAGCCGTCCCTGATGTGGGACATCAGATAGCGCATTGAAAGCGGCCTAAGAAAGCCAACGGTGTCAGCTACGACCAACCTGCTTGCGCCAGCGTTGGCTGCAGCTTCAAAGATTTGCAGGATGTCTTCAAGCAGTGTTCTTGCGCCGTCCATGAGAACGAAATTTACGCTTGCATTGTGTTTTCGTGCGTATTCGATGCTTTCAACGGTTTTCTTCAGTGCTTGCTCCTTGGTCATTTTTAGCCTGTACTGAAGGTTAAGCCCGTTGAACGGCGTTTCTATTGTTATTTCTTTTATGCCGCATTCTAAGCATGCGTCCACGCTTTCTTTCGTAGCTTGTGCTGAGGCTGTAAGCTTTGCGTTCTTGAAAGTTTCGTTAACGATTCGTTTGACATTGTGTTTATCGCCTTCGGAGAGGGCGGGTAAACCAACATTGATTATGGACATACCTGTTTCATCCATCAACTTGGCAAGTTTAACTTGCTCCACGTACGTTAAAAACACCGTGGGGGCCTTTATGCCCTCCCGGAAAGTCTCATCCCAGATGAAAACTCGCTTAGGAAGTTTTGGTGGCAAGTTTTTTCTCAGACGGTTATAATATGCGATGATTCCTTGAGCTTCAAGTTTCTTAAATATCGTTTTCCTCATCGAAAGCACAATCCAACAACATCAAAGCCGAACGCACTGTTTTATTTGCCAATTCCTATATAAAAAATAACAGCTATACGAAGTGGGCGAGGATTCGGAGAAAGGTTTGCACCGCAGATTTTTTTAGGAGAGCCCCTACGATACTTAATCGCAAAAAATCTTCAAAACCTACTTAGACTACAAAAATCTTAAGTGCTACAGCGATAAATTCAACGGCATCGGACGGGACACTTGTGAGCAGTTTAAAGAACACAATTGAACTAATCAAAGCCTTAGAAACTGAAAGAAGAAACCTGCTACTTGAGATTGAGGAACTCAAAAAGATGGCTGACGCGAAAGCCAAAGCTCTGGAAAGCGAGATTAACATGCTACGAGACGAAGTAAAATCGTTGCGCGTTCTTTTAAGCGGAGAAGACTTAGAAGTTGATTCAAAACCGAAAAAGAAAAGATAAGTTCCAACCGCGGATTGCTTGAACGTTCATCAAGTCTGTTTTGCGTAGCACTCGGGAAACTTCCAGCTTATGAAAAAGAACATAATTAACTTTTCGACAACAGTAGCAGGTGGTATTTGAGATAAATCTTTCTTGTTAGGTTACTTTATACTGCAAACCTCGATTTTCCCTCAGATCCCATTTTCTTTTTTATATTGGGATAGAATTGGTTCTTTTTTCCAAAGCCAGTGTTCCTTTGAGGACTTTCATAAGTGGGATTTGGGGGCGAGCAAAACTTTTATTCGAGTGTGAAAAATTACATTCGGTTGAAATAAAAAGATGGCTTCTGGTCTTCTAGCCACAGGCGTGGAGTTGATTTGATGGCAAAATTGGCCGATTTAGGCTTCTCAAAAGGCATAATTACGGAGACCATAGTTTCAACCTATAACGTGGACGGACAACCAAACGCCGCACCAATGGGCGTGACCCTAGAAAAAACACAATACATCGCAATTAGACCTTACACTTCAACCTTGACATACAAGAATCTCCAACTAAAAAGGTGCGCAGTGATAAACGTGACCGCCAATCCCGAACTGTATTACCGCACCGCTTTCAAAGAAGCTAACCCAAAACGCAGAATGCCACATGAATGGTTTGAAAAAGCTGAGACTGTTGACGCCCCCAAACTGCGGATGGCAGAGGCACACATCGAAGTTTCCGTAGCTGACATAAGCTCCTTTGACGTTGAAAGAGCTAAAGCCCTATGTCAAGTCAAACTAATTAAAGCGCCAAAAGTGCTGCCAAAAGTCTATTGCCGCGCTTCATCCGCCACGATTGAAGCAGTCATACACGCAACCCGCGTTAAGATTCTAGTCAACGATAAAAACGAGCGAAAATACGTTCACAGGCTACTGGAAATGATTAAGAACTGCAACGACGTTGTAAATCGTGTAGCTCCAAACTCACGCTACTCTGAAATCATGACGGATTTAACCAAAAGAATCGATTCATGGAGGGCCAAAAGTGAAAGTCTACGTTAAAACTCCCGCAAGACTTCACTTGGGACTGATAGACCTAAACGGTAACTTGGGAAGAATCTTCGGCGGATTAGGCGTAGGTATAAACCACCCAAACGTCATCTTAGAAGCCCAACAATCCGAAAGGTTATCCGTCACAGGCGAGAAAAGCGAGCAAGTAAGATCACTGGCAAAACGTTTCTTCGACGCTTATCACGTAAAAGCCAATGCTAACATCTATGTCAAACAGGTAATCCCCGAACATGTAGGCTTAGGCTCTGGAACACAATTAGCCCTAGCCGTAGCCACAGCCCTCGCGAAACTTTTCAACGTAAAAGCATCAGCTCAAGAACTCGCTCTCGCCATGGGGAGAGCCCGAAGGTCAGGTATCGGAGCAGCAGTTTTCGAAAAAGGCGGATTTGTAGTTGACGGAGGAAAAACCACAAAAGACAGCACTTACTCCTCAGAGAGCTTCCCACCAGTGATTTTCCACCAACCATTCCCAGAAGACTGGGCCTTCGTCGTGGCAATCCCAAACGTCAAAAAAGGGCTATCCAAAGACGAGGAAGTTGCAGCGTTTAAAAGGCTATCTCCAATGCCCGCTGAAGATGTTGGCAGAACATGCCGTCTAACAATGATGAAGCTTCTCCCGTCCTTAGCAGAACATGACATCAAAAACTTCGGTGAAGCTTTGACCCAAATTCAAATAATCGTTGGAAAATACTTCGCCCAGGTTCAAGGAGGAACATACTCCAGCCCAACTGCCACAGACGGCATACGGTTAATGCAGAAACTCGGAGCCCATGGAGTAGGACAAAGTTCATGGGGACCAACATTCTACGGGCTATTTCAAAACGAAAAAGAAGCCGAAGAAATGCAACCAAAGATTCATGCCTTCCTAAGAGGGGGGGTTGGCGGCCAAGTTTTCACCGCCAAAGCAAACAACAAAGGCGTGAACATAAAAGTTGGTGCTAAAATTTGAAAGTACTATTAATAACAGGGCTACTTGCAGAAAACGCGGTGCAACATTATGCCCAAGAAAGCCGCGTAAAAACCAAAGTTCTCGCTTTAAAAGTCCCCGTCGCCGCACTGCTAACTCCTGAACGCATCACTAATGCCCTTGAAAACCTGAAACGCCACGACTTCGACGTAATACTAATTCCAGGACTAACGCGAGGCAACACATCCATTATCGCAGACACCACGGGAATTCCAACTTTCAAAGGTCCAAGATACGCCGCTGACCTGCCCACCGTGTTAGACGCTTTAGACCAAGTTAAGCTTTCAACGGTTACGCCCGCCTGTGACATACTTAGGGAAGAGCTTCAGCGAAAGGCCCTGCAAGAACTGGAAGCAGTTGAGAAAAACAGGGATACCTTGTTAAAGAACAAGGGCAACATGCTGATCAGAGAATTAGCCATAGGCAAAAATTTTCCAATGCGAGTTATGGCTGAAATCGTTGACGCTGCTTTAATGGCGAATTCTGAAATTCAAAGATTGGCGAAGGACTATGGGAAAGTCGGAGCTGAAATTATCGATGTTGGCATGGTTGCGGGAGAAGCTAGACCCTCCGACGCAAAACGCGCTGTTGAAGCTGTCAAAAGCGTCGTAAACCTGCCTGTGAGCATCGATACGCTTGATCCAGATGAGATCAGAGAGGCTGTTTCCGCTGGCGCAGACATGATTTTAAGCGCGGATGCTGGCAACATCGAAAAGATAGCGGCATTCGCCTCTGACACTGCAGTGGTCGTTATTCCTACAAATCAGCGTGAAGGGTATTTCCCTAAGAAAGCTGAAGAACGCGTCAGCTTCTTGGAAGACACTATTGAAAAAGCAAGGACACTGGGCATGACAAGGCTCATAGGCGATCTGATTCTTGACCCATCAAACGTGCTGGAGTCCCTGATTGCCTATCGCGAGTTCGCAAACAGAAACCCAGATGTCCCACTCTTTGTGGGTGTTTCCAACATTACTGAGTTGGTAGACGCCGATTCAATAGGCGTTAACGCTTTGGTGGCTTGGCTTTCGTCTGAAGTGGGTGCAAGTATTTTGTTGGCCACCGAGAAAAGCAGCAAAGCGAAAGGAAGCGTTAGAGAAGAAGTCATTGCGTCTAAAATGATGTTTCTGGCTAAGAAGAGGGGTTCGGTTCCAAAAGACCTTGGCATAGATCTCCTGATTTTGAAAGACAAGCGGGTGCGAGAAGAACCGTACAATAAGGAGATAGAAGCAGACGTACAAGTGATAACCGTTACTGAAAAATCCGAGTCAACAACATTAGATACGGAAGGCGTTTTTAAGATTACAGTAGACCGCGATGAAGAAACTATTGTTGCCTTACATTTCACAACGCTACGGATGGAAAAACCACTCAACATAATCAAAGGGAAAACCGCGGAAAGTGTTTACTCCAAAATTGTGGAACTGGGCTTAGTCACACAACTTGATCATGCGGCCTATTTGGGAAGCGAACTAGCAAAAGCTGAGATTGCGTTGAAAACGGGGAAAGAGTACATTCAAGACAGCATGTTATTCAAGGGGCTACTGCCAAGTGCTTAACTGCCTTAGGCAGTGTTGGAGTTCTTATCTGCAAACAAAGATTTCTTTAGAATTCTCACCAACGGTGTCCCCACTAGGACTGTGATAATGATTAACGCTGACCGCTCCACTGGATAAGCGAAGAAAATGCCGGTCCAAAGCCCGTGAAAACCTTCAGCGGTTAAACCGCCAATGGGTTGACCTACTACGAACTCCCAAACGAGATTCCCTGTAAGGTGTTGCATCATTGTTCCAATGAAAGCCAAGATTGCTATCCCCCAAGGTATGTAGGTTGACTTGAGGGTTTCGATCCAAGAAATTGCTTTGGAACGCAATGGCGAAATAAGTACTATTAATGCTGCTATGTGCATCCAGAAGAAGGGAAAATAGAAAACTCCAGTGCCTATAGGAATTTCAACCAGTAGCAGTGAATATGGGCTTAAAATGTTTATCGCGAGTAAAACAACATTAAGTATTACTACAGGCTTCCACTTGCGCTTGACTAAGAAACCTATGGCAACTGTGTTTACCAAGGCGGGGAGAAAGTCTAAACCCAAAAAGCTAACAGGCTTACCCATCAGCCAACCTAAGACTGTGCCTATGATTATGCTTATGCCGCCTGCAAAAGGTCCTAAGAGTATTCCATACAGTGGAGCGAGACTATCCGAAACTGAGAAATAAGCTGAAAGACCTATCATAGGTCCCAAGGGTACGAGCCGTATTACACCGTAAAGGGCTGAGAATACAGCGATAGACGCAACGGTTTTGGTTCTAACGCTAATTTTACTCAGGTCGCTCAACCTTAAGCACCTTCATCATCGGAAATTTTTTTCAATGCTGTGTAAGTTTTTACACAGCCTATAAAAAACTTGTGGTTACCAAAGCATTACCGTATCTACTCAAACGAACGCTTGTCTGAGCGCAATTGAGCTCAAACATCTTAAATGAAGAAACGACTATCCAAATAACCCGTCTCGCTAATAACTTCGAATAGAACAATAGATCCAAGTTAAATTTCCAAATGACTGTTTTTGTGTCTTTTTCGCCTAATTAGAGCAAAAAGCGCCTGTTTTGCCATTAAGAACCGTTTCCACATGACTTTGTGGAGGGGCGTCGCGAAGCTATGGCTTTAGTAAATTTTAAATACAAATTGAAGATAATTATAGTTTCGAGGTCAATATCGTGCCTAAAGCTGCCAAAGGAAAGAAGAAAAAGGCTGCAAAGAAGAAATAAAGCGCTGTAGAGCCTTATCCATCTCCCATTTTTCTCTTTTTCCATGGGGAAATGTAGTGTTGCGGTTCTGCCTATAGTGAACTGAATTGCGTTTTCAAAGGTTTTTTTCGCTCCCATAAAATTTCGGAGGGAAAGGATAAAAGAACCTTTTTATATTCTACTGATTACTGTTTTCATAGCTAAAAGATGTGATTATTTATGGCTGTCCAAGCGACATCTGATTATATTAGTTTGTTGAATCAAGCGGTTTCACGAGAAATCCAGGTTTCGATTCAGTACATGCTGCAGCACACAAAGATGGAAAAGCTAATCCGCAAAGTAATTCCCGAGAACATTCTCCTCGATAAGACCACGTACGAGGCTGTGGGGAAGTTCCTGAAGGAAATTGCAATCCAAGAAATGAAGCATGCTGCAGATATAATGGAACGGATTTACTATCTTGGTGGGTCGGCGACGACAACATCGGATAAACCGATCATAGGGAATAGTTTAAGTGAGTTCGCAAAGCTCGGCGTGAAAGCTGAAGAAGAGGCACTTGTGCTGTACCGCAAGATTATCCAGGCTGCCAGAAACATTGGAGATCGGGCAACTCGTAAATTGTTTGAAAAGATCTATTCTGAGGAAGAGCAACATCTATTCAAGTTCCAAGAATACGTAAACATGAAAGACGAGGCAGAAGGAACTGAATCGCCTCTATCTGAATGGCGTAAGATATTCACAGACGACTATTTCGCCTTGCTGAACAGGGCTGTTGCGGCTGAAATCTCGGCGATAATACAATACACGAACCAGCATGAGAAAGCCAGTTTGCTGGCCTTGCGAGAAAAGATTTCGCCACTTGAAGTTGTCACTGAAGCTAACAAAGCCAAAGTTGTCAGCGAACTGTTGAAAACTACTTTTCTGGTGGAAATGGAGCATCTTGAAAAGATCAGCGAAAGGATTTACCTGCTTGAAGGCGAATGCACAGTTAGTCCAGACCCGGTTCCGCAGGTCGGCGAGACAACTGATGACTTCGTGAAGCTAGACCACGAAGCTGAAAACATCGCCATAGTGCTTTACAGGCAGATTATTGCTGAAGCGTTGAAGCGTGGAGACACAACTACACGGCGCATGTTTGAAGAAATAGTTAGGCAAGAAGAAGAGCACTATTGGGCTTTTGACGATTTCATAAGATAACACCTTTGCTTCTTTTTTTTGTACACCACTATTTTTTCATATTTGACGTTTTCGCTCTTTTGTGCTCTCGGAGACTATAGCCCCCTTATATAAAGACTGAAATGCAGATAGAGCTTCTGTGTAGAACCAGCCTCGACGATTGGGCGCTTCCTTAATTGTGCGAGACACTTATCTCCTCCCAATAAACGTAAGCTTCAAACAAAGGCTTGACCCTGGCTTCCTAAAAA
>CAZXCX010000031.1:0-7957 GCA_964639375.1 uncultured Candidatus Bathyarchaeia archaeon | reverse complement strand
CATCATTGGTGTGAGAGTCAAGATAATGCCTCCAGACGCACAGTTTCCAGACAAAGTCCAAATTGTTGAGGCGCTGCCACCTGAAGAAAAGGCCGAAGAAAAAGAGGAAAAGATAGAGGAAACGTTGCCGGAACAAAAAGCGGAAGAACTGCCTGAAGAACAAGCCGAAGAAAAGGTGGAAGTAGAAGAAGCATCTGAAGAAACCGTAAAAGGCGAGGGAGCGGAAGAATAAATGCCCATATTGCGACTGAAAGATATCAGCGGCATGTCTTCTGAAGAACGAACTAAGAAACTCTCTGAGCTGAGGGCAGAGCTAGCCAGACTGAGAACCATGGTCAGAGCAGGCGGTGCCGTGGAGAACCCAGCTAGAATGAGAGAACTGCGTAAAACAATTGCCCAGATACTTACAATAGAGAACGAAAACAAACTGGGACTTAGAGAAACAAAGGAAAAAGCAGCAAAGAAAGTAATAAAAAGGAAAAAGGAGAAGAAAACTAAGTGAAGGTAACCCCTGACATTATACGTCACGAATTCATAGGAACTGAAGGAAAAATCGCCAAAAGCCAACATGCCAGTTATGTTGGGATACACGGCAAGGTAATTGACGAAACAAAAAACACTTTCACGATTCTACATAAAGGGAAGCCGAAAAGTGTAATAAAAAACTCGGCAGTTTTTAACTTCAAGTTTTCCGACGGAACTATCGTTGAAGTCGACGGCAGACTTTTAGTTGGGAGATCTGAAGACCGCCTCAAAAAAAGCGTGAAGAGGTTATGGTGATGTCTCTAACTTTCAAGAAACCTAAGAAATCCTGCAACGATAGAAATTGTCCTTTCCATGGAACGCTGCCTGTGAGAGGCCGCATTTTAGACGGCGTCGTCGTCACCGCGAAGATGGATAAAACCGTTGTTGTGGAACGCGAGTACCTTCAATTCTCCCCTAAATTCGTGAGGTATGAGCGAAGACGCGGTCACATTCCATCGCACAATCCGCCGTGCATAGATGCAAAGGAAGGCGAAAGAGTAAGAATCGCGGAATGCCGCCCCATCAGCAAAACAGTAGCCTTCGTTGTTGTGGAGAAACTGGAGGCGAAGTAAGATGGCAGCGAAGGCAAAACAAAGGGCGCTTATCGCAAAGGGAATGCTTTCGCACGGACAGAAAGTTACGAGGGGACTCTTGGCTGGCTCGACTCTAAGATGCACTGATAACACTGGAGCGCGAGTATTGCGCTTAATTCAAGCTATGGGTTATAAGGGTCGATTGAGGCGTTATCCATCCGCTACTGTGGGCGACAAGGTTACTGTTTCTGTTAGGCAGGGGTCACCGGACATGAGAAAGAAGATTTTCCAAGCGGTGATTGTAAGACAGAAGAAGGCTTACAGAAGAATTGACGGCGTCTGGATTCAATTTGAAGATAATGCAGCGGTGATCATAACTCCTGATGGTGAAATGAAAGGCTCAGAAATCCGCGGTCCCGTAGCAAGAGAGGCTGCTGAAAGATGGCCAAGAATAGCAAGCGCCTCAAGCATAATAGTATAGGTGAAAGCACATGCAAGCAACAAAACCAGTAAAGAAACCGGGAAAACAGCGAAAACGTCTCTATACGGCTCCTGCTCACTTGCGCCACAAGTTTATGGCTGCTCCCCTCTCGCAGGAACTTATCTCATCAAAGGGCGCCAAGGCTCTTCCAGTCAGGAAAGGCGACACTGTCCGCATAATGCGCGGAGACCACAAGGGATTCGAAGGAAAAGTCAGCCGGATAGACTTGAAGAGGTACCGCATCTTTATTGAAGGTTTAACACGTGAGAAGGTTGACGGAACAAACATATTTGTTTCAGTGCATCCGTCGAAGGTTATGATCAGAAACTTGAAGCTTGACGACAAATGGCGAAAAGGAATCGTTGAAAGAAAGAAGGAACTAGAACTGCCCAAGAAAGAAAAGAAAGTAGTGAAAGTAGCGGAGAAACCTCCGAAGAAAGTTATTGAGAAAGCTGTTGAAGTGAAAAAAGCAAAACCTGTCAAGAAGAAAACCGTGGTTCAAGAGAAACCTGCGAAAAAAACGCCAAAACCTGCAAGGAAAAAGTTGCAGAAGAAAACTGTTGCCAAAAAGAAAAAAGAAAAGAAACCCAAGGAAAAAGAACCTGCCAAAAAGAAAGAGAAACAAAAGGCAGCCAAAAAACCGCGAGCCAAGCGTAAAACCACTTCAAAAACTGAAGGAGGAACGTAGATTTGGGCAAGAAAGGAAAAACTGGAAGATTAAAACGAAAGCCCGCTCCGAGGTTCTGGCCGATTCACAGAAAAGAATTTCAATGGATAGTGAGGCCTTCACCTGGGCCTCACTCCCTCGAAAAGTGTTTACCCCTCTCAGTTGTTCTCCGCGACATTCTAGGAGTAGCTGATACTAGGAAGGAAGCCAAGAAGATAATCTCGCAGGGCAAAGTTTACGTTGACGGAAAAGTCAGGCGCAAAGATGATTTCCCCGTCGGCTTGATGGATGTCATTTCGATGCCTGACTTGAAAAAGTTTTACAGGATACTGCCTTCACATAAAGGTCTATTTCTCAATTCAATCAATAAAGAAGAAGCAAGTTTCAAACTGTTCAGGGTCGAAGGCAGAACAGTAGTTAAGAATGGGGCTTCGCAAATTGCTCTTCACGACGGATCAAACATGCTTGTAAAAGTGGAAGACCCTGAAAGCCCGCCGGAAGTCGTTTATGAAACTTTTGACACGTTGAAGGTGGGGCTTCCAGAAAAGCAAGTGCTTGATCAACTGAAAACCAAGAAAGGCAATGTAGCCATTATAACCGGCGGAAAGAACATTGGAAAACAGGGCAAAATAGTCGAGATCGAAAAGACCGAAGCAAAGAAACGTAGAAACGCCCTTGTAGTAATCGAGGACGAAAAAGGCGATCGCTACCAAACAATTTTAGACTTCGTCTTTTCTATAGGTGGCGCCAAATCCCTCATATCTTTACCGGAGGCACCTTCTGTTGTCTGAGGATGCGATGCTTAAGAGGTGGGAAGAGCAGCCCATGCTTAAACCCAGAATAGAGAAGGTTGTCGTCAACCTCAACATTGGAAAATCAGGCGAACCGCTAGAGAAAGCTTCTAAAGTATTGAAGGAGTTGACAAATCAGAATCCCGTTAAGAAAAAAGCCAAGAAAACCATAAGGGACTTCGGAATAAGGAAAGGCGAATCAATCGCGTGTATTGTGACGCTGAGAAAACAGGCGGCGATTGACTTCCTTAAGAAGGTTCTGCCTGTTGTCGATAACAAATTTTCTCGCGCGTCTTTTGACAAGCAAGGTAATTTCGCTTTCGGCATAAAAGAACACATTGAAATAGCAGGTGTAAAGTACGACCCTGATGTGGGTATATTCGGCATGGATGTGTGCGTCTCCGTGAATCGTCCAGGGTACCGCGTGAAAACCCGAAGAAAAGAGAAAACACACATCGGTCACAAACACTTGTTAACGCCCGAAGAGTCAATTGCCTTTGTCAAGCAAACTCTAGGAGTTGAAATCGTATAAAACAGGAGAAGAATGTATGGCTAAACAGAAAATGAAGAAAGAACGGAAATATGGTAAAGGAGCAAGACCTTGCGTTAGATGCGGTTCTTACGGTCCCATTATCCGACGTTACAATTTATATTTGTGCAGGCACTGTTTTAGGGAGACAGCGCCAAAACTTGGGTTTAAAAAATATGAGTAGCGAGGAAAAACGATGGATACTTTGACAAATGGCTTGATAACCATCATAAACAACGAGATGCGCAACAAACGCGAATGCATAATTAGCCCTGCCTCCAAACTTTTAGGACGCGTATTAAGGATAATGCAGCTTAACGGTTACATCGGAGAATTCGAATTTATTGATGATGGCCGCTCAGGCAAGTTCAAAGTGCAGCTTTTGGGCAGAATAAACAAGTGTGGCGCTATTAAGCCACGCTTCGCCGTCAAAATTGGCGAATTCGAGAATTGGGAGAAGAAATTCCTGCCGTCAAGAGATGTCGGAATAATGGTTGTCTCAACCTCGAAAGGCGTGATAGCCCACAGGGAAGCTGAAGAAAAGAATATGGGAGGCAGGTTGTTAGCCTTCGTTTATTAGCTAGGTGTTTTTTGATGCGGCTGCCAGAAATCTCCAAAATCATTCAAGTTCCAGACGGCGTGGAAGTGACCATAGAAGGACGGAAAGTCACAGTTAAAGGCGTCAATGGCGCTTTGACGCGCGATTTTTCTTACGTTCCAATATCAATTGAAGGTAATGGTAAAACAGTTCGCGTTTGGGCTGAGTGGCCTCGCAAGAAGGAAGCCTCCCTCGTAGGCACGATATACTCTCACATTCAAAACATGATTACTGGCGTTGAAAAGGGCTTTTCGTACAAGCTCAAAATCGTGTTTTCTCACTTTCCAATGTCAGTTAAAGTTCAAGGTAAAACAGTTGTGATTGAGAACTTCACTGGCGAAAGGCGAGGCCGAAGGGTGAAGATAATCGGTGACGTTAAGGTCAAAGTCCAAAGCGAAGACGTAGTTGTTGAAGGCTTAAACTTGGAGGATGTAAGTCAAACCGCCGCAAACATTGAGCAAGCCACGAAAGTGAAGAAGAAAGACCCGCGCGTTTTCTTGGACGGCATATACGTGTATGAACGAAATGAGGGAATGGAGTAATGGCAGAAAGAAAAGAATCCCTACCGCAAAAGCCGCTAAAAGCGAGAAAACGCGCGAAAAAGAAGAAACCAGACTTTGTCAGGTCAGAAAGCTGGCGATATGCGAAATTGAAGGAAAGCTGGCGTAGACCCCGCGGCTTAGACCACAAGATGCGACGGAAGATTAAGGGGTGGCCGCCCACCGTCAGCGTCGGCTACAAAGGACCAAAAGTTGCTAGAGGGCTTCATCCGTCTGGATACAAGGAAGTTTTGGTGCATAACGCGAAAGAAATATCTAATATTGATCCGAAAACTGAAGCTGCCCGAATCGCCCACACGGTTGGCAAGAAAAAGCGGGTTCAGATCATAGCTGAAGCCAAAAAAAAGAAAGTTTTCATTTTGAACTTCAAGCCACTCAAAGAGTTAGTAGAAAAAGAAGAGGAGAAACCAGAGGAAGCAGAGGAAAAGCCGACAGAGAAAAAGAAGAAAGCTGCGGAAAAAGAGGAGAAACCGAAACGCAGATTTATCGGTGGAAGGAAGGTTTCCCAAAAGGAGCAAAAGTCACCAGTTAAAAAAGACGAGAAACCGAAAAAGACGCGAAAGAAAGCTAAGACTGAGAAAGGAGCTGAGAAACAATGACCAACCTTAGTAGTCAAAGGCGCTTGGCAGCGCAAATACTGAAAGTCGGCCAAAATCGGGTGTGGATTAACCCTGAACGAATGGATGATGTTGAAACAGCCATAACCCGAGAAGAAGTTAAAAAGCTGATTCATGAAAAAGTTATCACATCTTTACCTGAAAAAGGCGTAAGCAGAGCTCGTGCAAAAACAATTCAGGAAAAGAAAAGGAAGGGTCGGCGTAAAGGTGCTGGCAGCAAAACCGGAGCTGGTCACGCGAAGATTTCTAAGAAAGAAGCTTGGATGAGCAGAATTCGTTCCTTGAGGAAAAGGCTCCGCGAGTTGAAGGCAAGCAGAGTTATCACAGAAACCACTTACCGAAAATTATACATGATAGCTGGCAGCGGAAGATTTGAGTCAGTTGCCGACTTGGAGCGCTATTTAAAGGCTCATGATCTTTGGAGGAAACGTTGATGGCGCGAGGTTCCAGTTATCGAGTTCCGCTTAGGCGAAGAAGAGAAGGAAAAACTGACTACAAAGCGCGAAGGGCTTTAGTTCTTTCTAGAAAACCGCGACTTGTGGCTCATAACACAATCAAAAACGTTACTGCACAAATAGTTGTCGCTAAACCACATGGTGACGAAGTCTTAGCTTCAGCGCACAGCCGAGAGTTGAAGAAAAAGTACGGGTGGAAGGCTCCAACGGGCAATATTCCAGCAGCCTACCTTACGGGTTTGCTCTGCGGGTTAAAAGCCAAAACCAAAGGAGTAAAAGAGGCTATTCTGGATATAGGATTGACTGCACCGACAAGAGGTGCAAAGGTGTTTGCCACTTTAAGCGGGGTCTTAGACGCTGGTGTTGATATTCCTCATACTGAAGAGAAAATTGTTAAAGAACGAACAAAAGGGGAACACATAGCAGAGTACGGGAAGAGTTTAGCACCTGGTTCTGAAAGCTACTCAGCCAAGTTCTCCAAGTATTTGGAGCAAAAGGTTTCTCCTGAAAAGCTTCCTGAACATTTCGCCAAGGTCAAAGCTGACATTATTAGTTCATTTAAGAAGGGTGACAAGAAAGCATGAGCCGTAGGGATAGAGCAGCAGCAAGTTTAGAAGAATGGGTTCCTAAAACAAGGTTAGGTAAAATGATTCAAGAAGGCAGGATAACGTCCATGGACGAAGTCTTCTTGAGCGGCTTGAAAATTTCTGAACCTCAAATTGTTGACGCGTTAATTCCAGACCTTCAAGAAGAAGTTATAAACGTTAATCTGGTTCAGAAACAAACAGACGCAGGTGAAAAATCAAGGTTTAAGGCTATCGTGGCTGTGGGAAACAGGGACGGCTACATAGGCTTAGGTTCTGGAAAGGCAAGCCAGGTTCGAACCGCGATCCAGAAAGCCGCTGCATCAGCGCGTTTAAACATTGTTCCTGTTAAACGTGGATGCGGCAGTTGGGAATGCGGTTGCGGAAAACCCCACTCGATACCCTTCCAAGTTGAAGGAAAATGCGGCGGCGTACGGGTGGTTATTGTTCCAGGACCCAGAGGCTTAGGACTGGTGGCAAGCGAAGTAGCGAAAGTAATTTTGGGATTGGCAGGCGTGAAGGATCTTTGGATAAGAAGCTACGGTTCGACGAGGACGGTGCCGTCTTATGCTTACGCGATTTTTGATGGGTTAAGGAAGACTTATAGTCTTGTAACTCAGGCGGACTGGGTGAGGTAGTTGACTGGAAAAGCTGACGAGCGCAAATGTTTAGCTGTAGTGAAGGTTCGAGGGACAATCCGCGCCCAACGTGAAGCCAGAGAAACCCTTAACATGCTCCACTTAGCCAGAAGTAATCATGCAGTGCTCATTGACAACCGCCCCTCATTTATAGGCATGCTCTACAGAGTGCAGAACTACGTCACATGGGGAGAAGTCTCAAAAGAAACCGTGGCTATGCTTCTGAAAAAGCGCGGCAGACTCGCTGGCAATAAGAAACTAACAGACGAATACGCCAAGAAAATCGGCTACAAATCAATAGACGCGCTCGCCGAAGCAATAGCAAGCTGCAAAGCGGAGTACCAGAAACTGCCGAACGTGCAGCCTGTTTTCAAGTTGCCCCCTCCAAGCAAGGGCTTCAAGGGAAAAACCAAGAAAAGCTACAGAGCAGGCGGCGAAGCAGGCTACCGAGGCGAAAAAATCAACGAACTCATAAAGCGCATGATTTAAACTAGAGTTTTAGTTAAATCAGTCAAGTGTCAAAGGCATCAGCTAGCCAAAATAGGATTAAAATTTAATTTTTTTCGATTAAAATTTAATGCTAATGCCGAAAGAGTATGATCACGCAATTAAAGTGTTGCATTAATTGAGTTAGCCGAATAAGAGATGAAGAACGTCGATTTCAAGCAGTATTAGCAGCGCCGTAAGTACCACAAGGACAATAGTAGGGTATATCCGATTTGTTTCAACTCTGTGTATAATACCTAGGCCGCGCACGGTGAGGACGCTGTCCAAAGCATTGCTGTGGGAGCTTATAAGGGAAAGCTATCAAATTGAACGGCAAGCTATCTGATTTTTTATAGCTTGTTCTGCTGTCTATCGATCAGCGTCCGCATTTCTGAAGCTTCTTCAAAATTGATGAGAAGAACGCTAAAATACTTTGCTTATCTACTAGATTGTTATGGCGAGCCAAAATTATTTCAAGAATCTTCTTGTTCCT
>CAZXCX010000030.1:0-8185 GCA_964639375.1 uncultured Candidatus Bathyarchaeia archaeon | reverse complement strand
CGGAACTCTGCGGTTTACCAATTTGGGAAGTGAACTGCGGACTACAGACATCTTCTTATGACCTTATTGGACGGTTTATCGGTCTAGGAAAAGAAAACTGGGTTGACGGCTTGCTGACACAGTGGCTTAGGGTAGGCGGAATAATGTACCTCGACGAAGCCAACATGATGAAGCAAGACGTAGCCACAAGACTAAACCCTGTTCTCGATACTCGAGGACACTTGGTGCTTAACGAAAAAGATAATGAAGTGATAGAGAGACACAAGTATGGATACCTCGTACTCAGCATGAACCCATATTCAGCAGAGTTCGCGGGAACCAAACCACTAAACGCAGCCATGAGAAGACGCATGGCCGTGTGGATAAACTTCGACTTCCCCAGCATCGGCGAAAAAATCTCGCCTCTTGAAGTGCAAATGCTCAAAAAAAGAACAAGAATCGACGACGACACAGCCTACAAAATTCTACAAGCAGGCGCCGAACTACGAAGACAATACAAAGCTGGAGACCTGCCCTATGGCCCATCTTTAGGCGATCTGATAAACTGGGCAACGCTAATACGTGACGGAAACACGCCAAACAACGCTGCAGAAGAAACAATCATAGCATTGACCAGCGACAACGCAGAAGTCCAAGACGATGTCAGACGAGTCGTAGAGTCAATATTCACCAAAACGCAGTGATCCTAATGTATAACAGTTTCCAAGGTCTTTCTCATGGGTTTTCTTGAATACGCGTGGACTGTTTCCCTACAGAAAGACAACATGAAAGTGAAGATAGTCCTGAACCCTCTTCTTAACCAGCCTACTCTTAAGCCTGATAACTTCGGGTTCACCGTGAATCTACCCACTGCCCACATCTTGGATGACGGACGAATCTCCTTTGCAGGGTATAAATTCCCCGCAGACGCTAACGGAAAAGCAAAAATTGGAAGGCTATTCAGAGCTTCAGTCCTGCATCTAACAACACACACCCTGTTACCCTTACCTAAGGAAAAAATTGCAACGCAGTCTTCATTAGAATCTGTTATCAACGTTTTCGCGCAATCTCTTGTCAGAGACATCTGCGTCAATGCGTATATCCAAGCATCGGACTCTGACAGATTTGTTGACTTAGCATACGCAAACGCATTGGCCTTTTCAAAAATTAAACCTACAGAGAGAATTTTGACCCCTGCAACGAGAATTATGGTGGCTCTGCTTTCAAAAGTTAACATAGGCATCGTAAAAGGGTCTCTCTCTCCTGAGCAAGAAAAACTAGTAAATGAATTGAACACAAAACTGATGACTCTGAAAGAGACGTTTATGGCATCACTTGCAGGCAACCAGATCAATATGGAAGAACTGTTTGATGAAAACGTGAAAATCATCACAGAAACCTTAGAACCTTTCGGCCCTTTCTTGGAAGTGCCATCCTTGCCGCACACAGAACAGACAGGACCATGCAGTATTTTCACCGAAACTGAAATGCCTTCAGACTTTGAAGTTGAACGCGTTTTCAGAAAGTCTATCGAAACTCTAGGCGGAACAGTTCCCCCCGAAGGCGCTATTGACTCATGCTGGAGAAAAGAACAGGAAATTGAAGCGCTGCAAGCTTTTGATTCTGAACAACATCAAAAAATGCAGAAAGAGAAAATCCTTGCTAGGATCAATCAATATGCTGAAGGGACAAGATTCAAATCAGTAAGCTTTCCTGACGAAGACTACACACAATACCTAAGGGCAAGAACGTTTCTTCAAGGAGGAAGTCGAAGACTTCTAGACAGCCTGAGAATCGCTCAAGATGCCTTAGATGACGACCCTGGAAAAGAGATGGGTCAACTAGACCTGACATCTGTGATTCAGGCTCTTTCAAGTAAGAAACCAGTGACCGACGTTTTCTGTAAGGATGAATATCTCAGCAAAAGCTTTGCTTGGTCTATAATTTTCGATGTAAGCGCTAGCATGCAGGTAAAAGGCGAGCATGCGAAGGCTCTGGCGATGTGTGTTGCTGAAGCGACAAAAGAACTGCTGATGGAGCCGGGTTCATGGACTTTCTTCGCTTTCAGCGATAAGTTCTATGTACTGAAAGACAGCACAGAAGCCTATACGCGGAGAGTAAGAGCTAGAATCGGCGGGCTCAAGTTCGGAGGTTTGACCTACATGCCTGATGCTATCCAGCTTGCAGGGCAAATTTTGACTAAAAGATATGATGAACAGCGGGTGTTAATTGTAATTTCTGATGGCTGGCCATACGGTTATGATGATATGCCTATTGCATTAGCGGAAAGCATTGACACGTTGCTTAAGAAAGGGGCAATAGTGATTGGAATAGGAGTGGAAACAGAGAGAATGGGTAACTTCTTCAAGCTAAACGCCGCAGTTTATACTCAAAAAGACTTGGTTAAGCGGTTCGCCAAAATATTCGTAAACGCTTCCGCAGCAGCGCTTGAGGCTTGAAAGCGGAAAGAAGAGATACAAACTGCATTCGGTACGCGTAAAAAAGTAACCCAAATACCCTGTTTTTCATCTTGGCTGTTCATTATTGAGTTACATTATTTCATGTTAATAAAGCGGCTCGGATGGAAAGTGTATTTCTGATTCAGATTCCGAAGTCACAACTATAAAATATATAGTCAATCAGAATCGATAACCGATACTTCGGCTAGAAAACCAAAAGGTGAACTTTCAGTTGGAGCTTGCGATGGAGAAAACAGATGATTTGATAAAGATTTACGACGAAAAGAATGAGTCATGGAAATTCGTCAAAAGGGACAAAAGTTACAGCAAGCAACTATCAACAATTGAGGAGACTTTGTCAAGGTTCGGACTGCTAAAGAACGAGATTAAGGTGTACCTATATCTCGCAAGAACTGGGGAAAAGAAAGCAGGCGAAATAGCTGAAGCGATCTCTCTTCATAGAACTGAAACATATCGAATACTGCGTGATTTGGAAAAAAAAGGCATACTTTTCTCAGTTTTTGAAAAACCTTTAAAATTCACAGCTGTACCGCTGGACAAAGCCATAGATCTGCTCGTAGGCGCCCAGAAAATGAAGATCAAGCTTCTGGAGAAAGAAAAAGCAGGTCTTGTGGAACTCTGGTTGTCACTGCCTCAGCCCAAGATTGAAAAGCCAAAGAAAGAGCTTTTTCAAATGTTGCAAGGTGAACAACAGGTAGCTCTCAAGGCTGATGAACTGCTCAAAAAGACAGAAAAAGAAATTCAGATTTTCGCCCCAGATGACTACTTGGCCCAACTATACTACAGCGACTTCACCGACAAGCTGAAAAAGAAACTGGGCAAACTTGATATCACATTACTCATTGATAACTCGCCGAAAAGTGTTTTCTTCATGGAACAAATACAGTGGCCAAAACACAAATACCGCATGGTGAAAACACAGAATCTGCCATGCTTCATGATTTCAGATAGAAAAGAGTTGCTAATAGCCTTCCAAGAAGGCAATAGTTCAAAACACGTTAGTGACAAAAAGAAAGATAGAACTGCGGCGATTTGGACAAACTACAACGCATTTGTTTGGACCTTGCAGATGCTATTCTCCAAGCTTCTGGAAACAGGAAAGACAACGCACGAAGCATATACCCGTGTTCAAAGCCAATAGGTGTCCGCTTCAAAGCTACGTTTCGCGTATTTTTCGCTTAGCAGTAACAGATAGAAATGAGGCAAATATGCCATAAACAAGAAATGCAGGTTCATTTGAGATTTTATTGATCCCTCAAACTACGTACTGAACGGTTTTTTTCTGCGGGTCGTTCTCGCGGTCTCTGGTGTGCTTCAGTAGCCAATTGGAAAGCTTCTTACACTTGTTGGGGTCGCAGTAAAACCTCTTTTTTTCTTTATCCCACAACAGACATGTGGAACAAGGAATGCCCGCATTGCTTTTCATTTTTCATCATCACTATGTCAAGTTCCGAAGTTGATTTATGACTTGTGAATTATCACTCATGGCTAACCATAATGATTACAGATACAAGCACATGTAATTGGCAATCGGATGTTTTCCAAATAGCCAGATCGACGGAAACATTCAGGCTACACTTGGGTGCATGTTGCGTTTGCCTTAATGAATATGTAACGTAGGTCGTGACAGTGCACTGAAACCAACAGAGTGTCATCTGGATTTGTGGTTTCAGCTGTGAACGATATGAGGTACGTGCCATTTCCGTAATCAGTGATGCTTGGCGACGCGACTTGAATCCATTCTTCGGGAGAAAGCGATCCGTCTTGTTCGTAGTAGACTGTGAAGTTTTGTGCCAGAGCAGGCTTGTCTTCGTTAAGAACAGTGCAAGTCACATTAGCTTGCTTCAGCGACCCAGTTAACAGCGTATAGTCCCCGCTTACATCAATCTCCGAAGTTATGTTTACAGCATATTCAGAATAGTAGGTTGCCGAAGTTCCAGAAGAATTTAAGATGAAGTTGACGTAGGCGCTTGTGACTCCTTTCCCGCTGGAGCCCCAGTCTATCCAAACACCATCTTGATAAGGCGTCATGTTGAAAGGAGTGAACTCCATTTTGAAAATTGTGTTAAACGAGTAATTGTCAACCACAGATTTGAATTGGTTCAAATCTGCGACCAAAATATCTATGGATCCACCGTTCGAGATGTTGGACAGTGCGCTTATGATTGTATGCATTGTACCCACTCTGTATGCTGAGAAAGCTGGCTCTACTTCCGACTCGTACACTGCAACGTCCTTTTCGGTTTCGGCAACATAGAGGGCTGTGGAAAGTAGTAACATAGTTACTATCAGAGAGACAATAATGAGTACTTGACCGGAATTGCCGCGTCTAAAATTGCGAGTTTTCATGCTAATCCACCAATGCAAGTTGTAGCCTAATTATGTAGATTACGTAGCTGCTGCTTGTGCCTGCACACACATAGTCCACCGACACAATTCTGTCGCTGACGGCGCTCCCACTACATATCGGGATGTCGTTAATACTTCTCATGTTTTCATCGAAAACAGTTAGGTTAAACCACACCATAGGGGAGAGCGAAGATTGAATGGAACTCTTGAGGTTTATCCAGCTTTGGTTACTTACCAGACTTGCCAAGTATCCGTTGCTGTCCAGGCTCATAAGAACGTTATGCGCTGTCGAAGCAAGAATCTTAGTCGAGTCGTTTGAATTGTTTTGTGTTGCCGGAATCAAAGTGAGAGATGAAAGCAGCAAGATTGCAGCGAAGAATGCTTCGATTGTGCGTATTTGTCCCCTGTTGTCTTTCAGTAGTCTCACTTAATCACATCTCCAAAGCTCAGAGTCAGTTTGTAAAGTGTCTCTTTGATGATTATTGTGTAGACAAACACGTTTTCTTCCGAGTTTTCAAAGTTTGACCCAAAGTCTAGTGGGATGTTAGGATACGAGGTACATTCTATGAAAGAGGTGGTACCGTTGAGGCCGGAAATGACAAGGACTGTAGGGCTTTTGTCCACGAACGCTGGTATGGCATAAGTGGTGGCTGTAGTCAATGTAAGGTTTGACTGGTAAGCGTAAGAGAAAGCATAGCCGTGCTCAATGGTTATGTCAGGGAAATTCGGGTTCAAATTTAGCGTGTAATTCAGCGGGCTTAGTCCTAGAAAGGTATGGTTGGGTGACGGTTCATGGGACAAATGAGCAAAAGAATAGGCTTCATAGGAAGTTATTCTATCGTCAAATGAGGCGCGAGCGAAAACGATGAGGAGAGCAGGTCCATTAGAGGAGTTCGGTATTTGAACACTTATGTAGCCAATGCCAGCGTTCGATGTGGTATTGGATACATCGCTCAAAAAATCCCTTGCGACAACGTAACACTGCAGACTTGCACTAGTTGGTCCTGAGGCTTGACTAACTGAAATCATGAATGTGTATGTTGTTGTGTCTCCTGAAGTGGTATTGGCGGAAAGCATAACGGTTATTGACAGCATCTGAGAGATTGATATTCCCAAAGCGATGTTATTCAGTCTTGCCGCCTTGGATACCTGAACGTAGGAGAGAGAACAGTTATTTTGGCTGTTCAGCCGGCTGATTTTGTCAATGTCAAGTTCGTACAAGTGTGAAGAATCGCTATCCGATAGACCGAAGGTGGTGGGAACCGTGTTGCTTGAGCCCCAATCTACAGGCGTTCCATAACTTGACACTATGTGCTCAGCTATTGTTCTCAGATAGTCATCCTTATTCAGGTCTTGCAGGCTGTTTATCTTGGTCTGCATCGTTCCAGCTAAAGAGGCTGTTGCCAATAAGGCAACGGAGACTATGAGTGAGCACGCGAAAAAAGTGTCGATGGAAACTGTGGGCATTCTATTTCCTCCAAATCAAGCTACCGTTGATATACCGAACATGCCTGAAAGGAACTGTTGGGACAGAATCAACGACAGATACGCGGTTGCAGCCAACATTGCTGAATACTGGAAGCCAGCGCCGAAGTTGCCTTCACTTATCTTCCCAATGAAGAACCCTGAAATCCAACATTGGAGAATTATTCCCACCGAAAACATCCGCATTTGATCCTGCATGGCCATAAAAGCAACGGTCGAAAGGCTAGAGCTAACGACGGTGGTCATCATGTAAGTCGTTAAGGCCACAATTGTGGTTGTCACTGCAATCAATATGCTCCAGATGAAAGCGAGAATGATGTAAGGTTTCAGCATGGCACGCCTGTTAATTTGTAACTCGCGTTCTTTCTCGCTGTATTCGGAAAGTATTTCCAGTGACTGAGTTGAACTTCCGCCGATCTCGATTGTTTCAATCATCATCGCAAAGTGTACGGTGACAAACCAGCTTCTTATCTCCTGACGCAGGTTGCTGAATGTTTTCCTTAAAGGAACGCCCCACTCTATTTGGTTACGCATCAGTTCCAGAAACTTTGAGAATGAACCATAATCTTTGCGTTTTGTAGCCTGTATTATGCTTTTCTCAGGAGAAAGTCCTATTTTATGTGACTCAGTCACGTCTCTGATGAAGCGGGGAATCGAATCTTCAGCGTTGTAGTTTATTTTAGCAATTCTCCAGTATTGAATAGCAGGCAGCAACGAGGCAACTACTAAACCGATCGTGACAATTTCCGGCAAACCCACTGGCTTCATAGACTCGGAAAGTGATGGAACTAGAACGAAAACTAACAATGCTATTCCAACTGCCACAATAATAATTGCTGCCTTCTTGTACAAGTCCTTTAAATCTTCAAAAGCGCTTTTCTGCATGTTGTGAGCAACCATTATGAAAATTAATGATAGCACGGGCATTAAAAGAAACGCTGTGAGATAAGACATAATTGGCGAAATAGCCAATGAGGTGTTCGACAATAATTCTAACGTGTTTGTCGATGAGAAAACAACGAAAAGAATGTACGTGCACAACACAACGATCAACATCACGGTGTAAGCTTCAACTAAAGTTGCTATTTTCTCAACAGAACGGGTCAGCGCGTTGTGTCTAAGCTCGAAAATTGCTTTCAGTTCGCTTTTCATATAGTCAACTGTTTTTCCGCCGCTTCTCACGGACGCAACAAAGCCTCCTAAGAAATTCCTGTAAAGTTTTGAGCCTGTCTTTTCGGATCGCTGATACATAACGGTCAGCAGGTCTTTTCCTAAGACCTCTACTTGCCGCACTACCTCGTCTGCTTCTTTTTTAAAAGTAGGTAGGAAGGACAGCTTTCGCATTTTCTTCCAGCTGTCGTAGGGTAATACTCCACTCGCCGCCATCAGAGTAAATATCATCACCACGAAAGGCAACTCATGCTCAACCTTTTCTTTCTCTTCGCTAGTAGCTTTTGTCAATAGACTGAACATTCTGCCAACAAAACCGCTTGGGGCTTTCATTTGTCACTGCTCCTTTCCAAGCTCTTTATCTGCCAAATCTGACTCGTTAATTGAGCTGCTCAGAGCTCTGTGTACACTCCTGAAGTCACGGAGGTTCTTTTCAATCATCTTCAACAGAATTTGTTTTCGGCGCTCAAGCTCTTGAATGACCACGCTGAGAGGAACGTCAAGACTCTTGGCTATTTTATTTAGTAAGTAACTCTGGTCGAGGTCTTGTTGGAAAGCATCCACCGACGGATTCCATAAAAACACATCATGAATGGCCCCGCTGGGATTTATTTCTGCGACTCTTACGATTTTCCGACTTGAAGCCTTCCTGTTTAAGGATACAAAACTTGGTGTCTTCACTTGCTTGACAACTATTACGCAATTCATTAATGATATTATTC
>CAZXCX010000029.1:0-8212 GCA_964639375.1 uncultured Candidatus Bathyarchaeia archaeon | reverse complement strand
AAGTCGCCCTCTTGAATCTTCGGCAACCGCCTGTCCTTCGCTAGCGCGTCACCTGACTCGCATACAGGCCCAACAACATCGTATGTTTCTTTTTCTGGAGAGCCCAACTTGTTCGCAACGAGCACTTGATGGTATGAGCCGTACATGGTGGGCCTAACCAAAGTGTTGAATCCCGCATCGACGCCGACAAACTTCTTGAAAGGCGTAACTTTCACCGTGTTCACAGCGGTTAACAGGACGCTCGCGTCACAGACTAGGTATCGCCCAGGCTCCACACAGAAAAACGGTTTTCCAAGATTGTATTCATCGATTCTGCTTTTGAACAGGGACAGTACTTCCTCAGAGAAAAGGGTCAAGTCTAACTCTTTATCCTCTGGTTTATAGGGCACTCCAAGCCCGCCGCCCATGTCAACAAACTCGAAGCTTATTTTGATTTTATCGTGGACCTTTTTGGCTACGCTCAGAAGCTTTTCAAGTGCTAAGACGAAAGGCTCAACGTCGAGAACGCCTGAGCCCACATGCATGTGTATTCCGAACCGCGTGACGCCTGCCTTTTTGGCTGTCTTATACGCTTTTAGCGTGTCTTTTTCCCATAGGCCAAATTTTGAGTGCTTGCCTGCTGTGATGCAGTGACTGTGATGACCAGCGCCTATCTCTGGGTTAACCCTCACAGATAAAACGTTGGGAACCGCCTTCTTCAGTAGTCTGTCTAATTGAGACAGAGAATCAACGTTCACAGTTACGTTAGAGTCGACGAGAAAGTTTAGCTCGTCGTTTCTGACGCTTGTTCCAGTGAACAGTATACGTTCTGGCGGAAACCCGCTTGTTAAGGCCATGAAAACTTCGCCGGGGCTGACTGCGTCTAGATATGCGCCTTCGTTTTCTAGGATTTTCAGCACAGTCAGGTTCGAATTCGCCTTTGCAGCGTAATAGACTCTGATTTTTTCGTAGTTGCGCGCCAGCGCTTCGTGGAGGCGCTTATAGTTTTCGCTGATTCGGCTTTCGCTGATCACGTATAATGGCGTATCGAATTTCTCAGCTAATTCTCTGGCGGAAACGCCATCAAAGTAAAGTTTTCCCTTTCGATTCTCTAATGGTTCGCGAAGTTTCTGTGCTTTTTTAACCATAGCTGTCTCCTCTTTTAGGTGTGCTACCGCAAAGTTGCTTTTTAGGCCAGACCTTTTGCTATCATAAGTTCAGCGCTGAGGATACCTCCTCCTGCGGCTCCGCGGATGGTGTTGTGTCCCAAGCACATGTACTTGACCGTCATTATGGGGTCCTTTCGTATTCTTCCAACTACGACGCTCATGCCTTCGCCTTCGTTTCTATCTAATCGGGGTTGAGGCCTATTCTGTTCCTTCCTTACCACGATTGGGTTTTCTGGAGCTGAAGGAAGTTTCAGTTTTTGCGGTTCGCCTTTAAAGTTCTTAAACGCTTCTTCAATCTCATCCAACGTGGGATTCTCGTCAAGCTTCACGAAGACGGATTCCAAGTGTCCGTCCCTGACGCTGACTCTGTTACAGCTAGCGCTAAGAACGAAATCTGCATTGCATACCCTCTTGCCGTCGAATGCGCCCAGTATCTTCAAGGGTTCGCACTCTAATTTCTCTTCTTCCTTAGGAATGAAGGGAACAACGTTATCAATGATGTCTAACGATGCCACGCCTGGGTATCCAGCGCCGCTTAGGGCTTGCATGGTTGAGACTACAACTTGCTTGAGACCGAAGTTCATGAGCGGCTTCAGCGTCATCGCTAGTTGAATGGTGGAGCAGTTCGGGTCTGTTGAGATGAAGCCCTTCCAGCCTCTTGCCTTCTTCTGGATTGGAATGAGCGCCACATGGTCAGGATTGACTTCCGGTATTATGAGGGGAACGTCGTTGTCCATTCGGTGTGCGCTTGCCTTGCTGAAGACGGAATACTTCACGGCGAATTCTGATTCAACCGGCCCTGCCAAGTCGCCTGGTAATGCTGAGAAGACAAAGTCTACGTTACCTGCTTTTTCCACGGATTCCACATCAGTGTGCACTACGGACATTTCAGCGATTTCTCTCGGCAGGTTTGATTCCATGGTCCAAGTGCAGGCGTCTTTGTACTTTTTGCCCGCTGATCTTTCCGAAGCGGCAAGCACTTCGATTTTGAACCACGGGTGCTCCTGTAACAGCTGGATGAACCGTTGTCCAACGGCTCCTGTTGCGCCTAATATGGCCACTTTACGGTTTAACGCCATTATTTGTCGCTTCCTTTGCTCTCTTGTTGGCTTTCTTCGATAAAAACGTTAATGGTTGCCTTGCCTGTTGCAACCTCGACTTTTCATCTTTTCTTTTAAAGACCTAGGACGTTTTCCATGCTGAAGATTTTGGGTTGGTCTTGCCTGCTTATCCACTCTGCCGCGTAAACTGCGCCTTGGGCGAACACGTTGCGTGAGAAGGCGGTGTGTTCTATGCGGAGCATCTCGTATGGTCCAGCGACTATGAGGTCGTGGATGCCTGGAACGCCGCCTGCGCGTAACGCGGTGATTTCGAGTTCTTCGGGTTGTCGGGGGCTGGTGCCTTCTCTGCCGTACACGGTTCGGGTGTAGCCGCGTGTGTCTGCGATTATTTGGCCTAGTTTTTTGGCGGTTCCGCTTGGCGCGTCTTTCTTGCCTGTGTGGTGAATTTCGCTTATGCTGAAGTTATATTCCTGCGGAAACGATTTGAGGGACTGGGCGAGCTTGAAGAGGATGTTTACTCCTACGGAGAAGTTGGGTGAGAAGACGGCTGGAACCCTGCCTGAAACCGCCTCGCGTAGTTGGCGTGTTTGTTCTTCAGTGAAGCCAGTGGTGCCTAAGACTATGCGCTTGCCCAGCGCGGCAACAGCGGGTATGTTTTGCACTTCAGCTGCGGGTGCTGTGAATGTCACATAAACATCCGCGTCACTAACGGCTTCGCTAATCCTGTCCGAGCCTACGACGCGCGTGTCAAAATCGCAGATGCCAAGTTCTCTGAGGCTTCTGCCTATGCAAGGATTGTCTGGAGCTTCGACGGCGCCTGTTATCTGGTGGCCTTTTGCTGCGGCTTCATGGATGACAGCGTTGCCCATTCTGCCCGCGGCGCCTGCGACGCATAGCCTAAGCATAGTGGAGTCCCTGCCAGAAGCGTTCTTTGTATAATCGTTCTTGTAGATTTACGTTGAAGAAATCTTCTATGGGTCGGAGTATCGCTGGGTTGGTTTCGTAGACTCTTCTTGCGTTGGCGAGGACTATTTCGAGACCAGCGTGTGTCATTTTGCCTAAGGGCTGTCTACATGGCCCTGCGGGCATGCCTAGAATATTCATCAGCGTCTTGAATGCCAGTGGGTTTCGGGCTTTGCAGGTTACTGGGCCGAAGGGTGTCTGTTCTTGTGTCTTCACGGTGACCATGTTGAAGAGCGGTTGCAACGCTGAGCAGATTCTGTTGGCTTCAGTTGTTCTGTGGGCGAGGATGGCTTGGGTTAGGTTTTGCACTGTTCGGGGGGCTATGTTGGAGGTGACTGAGACGACGCCTGCTGCGGTGATGTCGGGCGCGGTCATCATGGCGAAGGTTTTATCATCATCACCTGAGAGAATTGCGAAGTTGTCTCCGCAGAGTTTACGGGTTAGGCGCATGTTTTCGAGGTCGCCTGTGGCTTCTTTGACGGCGCTGACGTTTGGGTATTGCTGGTGGAGAACCGCTAGGTCTTGGGGGTAGAGCTTTGTGCCAGTTCTGCCTGGGATGACGTAGGGGATGACTTGGACTTCTGGGAACCGCTTGGCGATGGGTTCCACGTATTCTCTGCGTATTTCGAGACTGCTGGGTCCGTTATAGTACGGGTCAACGAGCAGGACGCATTTTACGCCTATGTGCGCGGCGTGTTCTGTGCCGTTCATGGTTTCTTGGGTGCTGTTGCTTCCTGTGCCCGCTATGGTTAAGCCTTTGCTTCCAGTGTACTCGTAGACTTTTTCGATTACTTTGTTGTGTTCGTTCCAGTCTAAGGTTGGGCTTTCGCCTGTTGTGCCAACGGCGAGAATGCCGCTGACGCCTTCTCTGATTTGGAATTCGACTAGTCTGCGTAACCCTTCATAGTCCACTTGGCGATCCGGTGTCATGGGGGTTACGAGCGCAGTATAGCAACCACTAAATGCTACCATTTCACATACCTCATTTTGGAACTAGCAATTAGTAAAGGGGTTATTTAAGGTTTTCCGTTTTCAGTAATTATTTTACGATTAACGTAATAAACTCCGCAAAAAACGCTAAACTCATATTTAACGCGATTTTCGCAATGAGCCATGCAGCAAAAACACACAACGCAAAAGCTGAATGGACAATTCACTCAGCATTTCCGCCTTTATATAAGGGGGCTATAGTCTCCGCAGAGCACAACAGAACCGCGCCTTAATATGCTGTGGAACTTTAACCTTTTTAACTTCAAAAGACCATTCACCTATTATGCCTATAAAATATTTTCCAGCTCCAGACATCAAAAAACAAGTAGACGAAATCGCTTCCGACCTAGACCTTTTCCATGTTGTGCCCCAATTCGTTTTCTGCGTCCGAAGCAAAGGCTCCAAAGCCAAACGCACAATCGCCCGTATCCATGGTCTAGGCAAAATCTGGCAAGGAGTGCTGAACTTTCCCCCCTCTTACATCATTGAAGTCATCTCTGAGATTTACGACAAAATGTCCAAGGAAGAAAAAGAGAAAACCCTAATCCATGAACTCCTGCACATTCCGGGTGGTTTCTCAGGCGGCTTCCGCCCTCACAAAGGGTACGTTGAGCGGAAAACCGTGGAGCAGCTTTACAAGAAACTGCAACAGGCAAGGTCTTCCAAAAAATCCGAGCCTTGCTTGTAAGCTAATAATTGAATTAATTGTTAAAGTTTTTAAGTAACGGAAAGACTGAAAAGTGAAGCTCAACGTATAAACCCGAAAAGTGAAAAAGCTATGGAGATGGAACCCAACGCGTTCTGAGAGGGTCGACAAATGAAGCAAGTTATGAAAAGCCTGAAGCACAACGGAATATACGTTCCATCTTACGATTACAAAGGTTTCAGCATCAAAGTTCAAGGACAAACAATGAAGCTAAAGCCGAAAAGCGAGCAGATGGCTATCGCATGGATACGGAAAAATCAATCAATCCTATCGCCGCCAGACGAAGTTTTCGAAAAGAACTTCATGCAAGAATTCTTGGAGCAACTAAAACAAGAGAACCCATCGCTGGATTTCCTGAGGTCTTTTTCTGCTAATTACCTGGAAAAGATAAAGAATGCCGCGCCAATTGACCCTGCAATCGATTTTTCGGAAGTCTCAAAGTACTTAGAGGCGGAAAAACAGAAAAAACTGAACATGAGCCAAGCCGAGAAGAAAAAGCAGGCTGCGGAACGCAAAGCTATCCGCTTAGAACGGAAAGAAAAATACGGTTACGCTACGGTTAATGGGAAAAAACTGGAAATAGCCAACTGGACCGCTGAACCCTCATGTCTCTTTGCTGGGCGCGGTGACCATCCTGGACGCGGCAAATGGAAAGAAGGCCCCAGCGAGGAAGACATAATCCTTAACCTTTCTCCAGACAGCCCAGTGCCATCTGGAAAATGGAAAAAAGTCGTTTGGGAGCCTGACAAGATGTACGTGGCAAAATGGGAGGATAAGCTCACGGGAAAAATCAAGTACGTCTGGTTCTCCGACTCAGCATTTCTCAAACAGAATCGCGAAAAAGAGAAGTTCAAAAAGGCAGAAAAACTAGGCAAACAAATCGCAGCAATTGAGCAACACATAATCAAGAACCTAGACGCTGAAGACGAAATGAAGCGAAAAGTCGCTACAGTGTGCTGGCTTATTCTCAAGCCTAATATGAGGGTGGGCGACGAAAAAGACCCAGGAGAAGCCGATACTGTGGGTGCAATCACGCTGAGAGCCGAGCACATCAAAATAGACGGTGACACTTTACACTTCGACTTTTTAGGAAAAGACTGTGTCAGATGGGAAAAAAGTGTGCAGGCTCCGCAGTCAGTCATCAAAAACATCAAGGAATACAAAGAGGATACGAGTAAGGAATACCTTTTCGAGGGCGTTGACTCCAAGAAGGTTTCCAGGTTTCTTTCCCAAGAAATGCCTGGGTTAACAGCCAAAGTGTTCCGCACTTGGCGATGCACAAAAACCGTGAAGGAAGCGCTGGATAAAAGCGGCGTGACAAAAGAAGACCCAGTTTACCTTAAGAAGTTCCATGCGAAAATGGCCAATTTGAAAGTGGCTGAAGTGGCTAACCACAAGCGAAAGATTCCGGCTAATTTTGATGAGCGGTTAGCCAAAAAAGAAGCCAAGCTCCAAGAGCTTGAAGTCAAGCTGGAAGAGAAGAAAGCTGAAGGCAAAAAAACCGCATCTCTCGAAAACAGAATTGAAAAGACCAAGCTTGACATAGAATTGACAAAGCTCACCAAAGAATACAATTTGGGCACGTCGCTTAAGTCTTACATAGACCCTACGGCCTACGTGAAGTGGGCTAAATCCGTGGATTTCGACCTAGAAAAGTTTTATCCTAAAGCGTTGCGAAAGAAGTTCAGCTGGGCTTTAGGAAGCAAAGTCGAGTGAAAGTTTGTTGAACGTAAGTGAGACTGAAGATGGCGTAATAATCGAAGTGTTTGTAAAACCTAATTCTCCGAAGTTCGAAATAGCGATTGACCATGACGAGATCGTGGTCTTCTGCACGGAACAGCCTGTGAAGGGCAAAGTGAACAAAGAGCTGGTGAAGGAGGTTTCAAAGCTTTTTCACGCTAAAGTTGATGTTGTTTCAGGTTTAACTTCCAAACAAAAGAGGCTGCTGATAGCGGGCGTTGGGAAAAGAGAAGTGGAACAACTCTTGCGTGCTAAGTGAGTTTTCAACTATTCTACATTTTGAACCGTAGGATGGCTGCTATTCCTCCGAAGGAGTTCTTGAGCATTTGTCCTTCTTCTGTCTCGGCAGAAATTATCTCCACATCAGTATTGGTGTTTTCTGCCAACTGCGCGAGATCGTCGATTACATCCTGTTTATCTGCTATGGCTAAGGATGGGGCTTGACATTTTGGGCACGGTTTTCCAGCTAAGCCCTGTTCAAAGTCTGTTAGCGTTTGGCTTTTGATAGTGTGTTGTTCTTGATAGCCACACGCGCTACACTTGACTGTGACGCGTAGAAGGTCAATGTTTTCCGAGATCAAAAGTGTTCGAACGCCACCTGCTTCGAGTGCTTTTCTGACTTCTGCTTCGCCGTAGGTTATCATCCCAGTGTCGTGACCAACCTCGTAAAGGAACTGCTGCATAATCTGCTTCTCCTCGATGTACCTGACTTTCCGCATTATCTCAGGCGCTTTCTCCACCACTTCCTTCACGCCCTGTTCTTCAACGTACGCAGTGTCAATCGTGTCGATTATCTTGTTTTTCAACTGGTAATTCAGGTAATCGCCCTTCTCAAAATCGTACTTTGTCGGTCCAGGTCCTGCGAGTATTAAGCCTTTCAGTGTTTCGATGGGTAGGAATGTTTCGTTGGCGTGTTGCCCGACACGGGTAAAATACTCGTTAAGCTGCATTTCTCTCTGGCGTTCATATCTTCGAGCTGATTGGCCGCCTGCACGCGTTTTCCCAGCAACACCTGAAGTCATTTCTCTGACTATTTCTAGTCTTTTGCCCTGAAGCGTGGCAATTGTGGCACCTGAGGCGTCTATGAGAAGTATGCCATAAGTTTCTTTTTCTCTCAGCTGTTCCTGTAAATGTTCGGTGTGAAAACGCGAGTCGCAACGGTACAGGTAAATTCTGATCGACTCAGGTGGTATAATGACGTAAGTTTCCATTCTTTCGCTGCCTGGTCCACCACCTTCTTGAGGAATGGCACCGCAAAAAATGACAAGACCGTTTTCTCCAGGATCCTTGAAGAGCTTAAGGCGCTGTTGCACTTTTACGATGGCTTCCTGAACGTTCTTGCGCGTGGTTGTGGATTTGATGTTTGAAGCTGTGCCGTACTCATCTCGGAGCATGTTTATGGCGTCGCTTATCTGCTTTCCCGGTGGAACATAAAGCGTAATCAGCTCTGTGGCGCGTCCTTCTTTGCTTGCCAGCGCTTGGAGTGTTTTTCTCAGTCTGAACAGTTCAAGGGATGATTTTTTTGCGGTGCTCAATGGTTTTCACTGATGGTTTGTTTTTGCCATAAGTTACGTTGTGGCGGTTAAGATAAAAGTTGCTACTTT
>CAZXCX010000028.1:0-8308 GCA_964639375.1 uncultured Candidatus Bathyarchaeia archaeon | reverse complement strand
AAAAAATTAGCTTGGGAAAACAGCCTTACCTCGCCGCCTCATGCATAACCATACTAAACTATCTCTTAGACCGCCAAGTCAAACCTTGCTTTTGAAGTGCTCCCAACCCCGCGCCTCAACCAAGCGTTTCTCGCCGTCAACAACCACCAGCACCTGGCTGTCCCGCGTCACCTTGCCAATAGGCAACAAGCACCCACCCATCGCCTCAACAATCGTCTCCGCATCAACCCACAACTTAGGCTTCACGGTCACCACAAGCTCATACTCCTCACCACCATAAAGCGCCAGTTCCAACGCGTCCAACCCATTGAACTCAGCAAACCTGCGCACTTCATCCGCAACAGGCACACTGTTAACCACAAACCCCACACCACTCATCCGCGCAAGCTCATGCAAACTCCAAGCTAAACCATCACTCGAATCGATTGAAGCTGAAACCGCACCTGAACCGCGAAGAGCTAAACCTTCCAGAAGCCTAGCCTTCGGCATATAAACCGCACTCAAAAGCACCTCACGCAACCCCTTCGAAGCCGCATACCCATCCAAAAGCAACCGCAAACCCGCAGCCGTCTTACCGAAAAAACCCGTAACCGCCACAATATCGCCAGCCTTAGCGCCGCTACGCAACATAAGCGCTTTACGCTTAGCGGTTCCAAAAAGCGAAACCGTAATAACCAAATCCGAAGCCTCATTCGTGTCCCCGCCGATAACGTAGGCGCCGTACTCCCGCGCTCCAGCATTCAACCCACGCGCAATCTCCTCCACATCCTTCCGCATCAAACCTCTCGGCAACCCAAGCGACACAAGCAACGCCACAGGCTCCACCCCTTTAGCTGCGAAATCGCTAACGTTCATGACCACCGCTTTCCGCGCCGCCTGCCACAAGCTCATGCCTCGCGGCACATCAGTCCCGCCCACAAGCATGTCGGTCTTCAAAACAGCAACCCGCCCCTTGCCAATTTCCACAGCGGAAACATCATCCCCAAAAGGCACAGGCAAACCAGGCATAACGCTCAAATGGCTCCGTATAAGCTCAATTATCTCCCGCTCACCCAACTCTTCGCTTGCGCCGCCCTTACCGCCTTTACGCTCTCGCGCTTTACTCAACCAAACAAGCCTCCACCCAAAAACCCATTCCAAACACCACGCACAATTTTAGTTTAGGAGGGCTACGCCTTTTAAAATTGACGCTTAAGGCAACCTGCTTTCCGAACATTCTCTAATATTAATACTCAACAGATCTAAGTTACCAGTAAAGAGAGTGATAGCTTATGCTCCATGCTTGTTACTATGCTTTAGTATATTAACACCTAGATTAGGCAAATATTGTTTATTGTGGTAACGGTAACAGATATTTGCCGTAGCTAGGTATAGTAACAGAATAAGTCTTAAATCTGCATAGCTTGGAAAGCCTGAACTCAGTAAAAGCAAAGCCATAACAGATAAGGGTTAGTTTAACCTATTATTATTTGGTGCTGTTATGAAGAAAACAGCATTAGTATTAACACTTATCTCAGTGCTTTTAGTCTCTGCTGTAGCTGGAACACAATTTCTTATAACTGCGTTAGCTCAAATGTATCCTCTTCCTTCAGAACTTCCCAATCCACCAAAAGTCGCAATAACATCTCCGATTAACCAAACAGTCTATACTGAGAATGATTTACCTCTAACCATTACTGTTTATGCACCATGGATGTCCGAATATCGTGCCAGCGTTACATCAATTCTCTACCGACTTGATTATATAGGACCTCTTGGATTTAATGCGGAAGTTGGTCCAGAAACAAGTTACTCTACTCTACTGCAAGATTTAAGAGAAGGCAATCGCAATATAACAGTCACTGTAGTAATACGGGGAAGATATCGACCACCTGGCACGCCTCCATGGTCCTTTGAATTCTTCTTGTTAGAGGGTTTTTCTACAGTGTATTTTACTGTAGACACAGTTCCG
Source organism: uncultured Candidatus Bathyarchaeia archaeon (assembly GCA_964639375.1). Taxonomy (GTDB): domain Archaea; phylum Thermoproteota; class Bathyarchaeia; order Bathyarchaeales; family Bathycorpusculaceae. Next base: position 6,357 of record CAZXCX010000028.1, on the reverse strand, counting down.
CCAACTATTTCTATTGTATCACCAGAGAACAGAACCTACGACACAACAGACATTTCATTGAATTTCACAGTGTCGGAACCTTTTTCATGGGCAGGTTATTCCCTTAATGGGCATGAGAATGTCACAATCGCTGGAAATACAACTCTGACTGGCTTATCGGACAGTTCGTATAACCTAAGGGTTTACGCTAACGATACGGCAGGAAACATGGGTTACTCTGAGACGGTCTGCTTTTCTATATCTCAAGAAACAGAGCCCACGCCGCAGCCAGAGCCTTTAGAGCCTTTTTCAACAATATTATTCGTAGCTTCAATAGTGTTAGTGGTTGTTATTGGCATAGGTCTGCTATTGTACTTCAAGAAACGCAAACACTAAACAGAAGAATGTTTGTCATTTTCTTTTTCTAAACAACTTTTCCAATAGCTAAAAACATGATAGCTGAACCGAAAGAAATTGTTCTAATCAAACCTTAGAAGTGACTTGCTATGAAGTTGAAGTTTAAATTTTGGTATTTCGAAGTTTTATTAATTGTAATGTTTTTTGTAGGGGCATCTTCCCCTCAATTCAATCCACCAATCAAAAATCCAGATTATGTTCCCAATGCAATTACTGGACTTGCAACGATGTCAGGAATAATGACTGCTTTCACAGGCTACTTAATAACATATATCATTGAACGCTTAACTGATACGCCTAAAGAATGGTTAAGTAAACGAATTATTGTAGTTGTATTTTCAATGGGTATAGGTTTGCTATTTGTAATGATTGGTTTAAGTCAACTTGTATTCGGAAGCATGGAAACAGCATATTATGGTACTATGTTTGGAACAATCTTAGTTATATTACCATTTTTCGAAATCATGTTCATGGTGATTGTTAAAGAATTAACACAAATAACTGATATGAGTGTCACTTTCACAACTGAGTAAAAAAGCCTTAGATGTGCGTAGTAATCGTTATATTTTTGTTCATGAACCATAGTGTCTTAGGTCGCTAAATCTCTAAGGGGTAATAGTAAATCTCAATAAAGAAACTATTGCAACTTGAAAATGCGCGCACATCACTGATTTAGCGATGCATGGTGCCTCGGTAGCTCAGTCAGGTAGAGCGGCTGCCTCGTAAGTAGCAGGCCGCGGGATCAAAGCCCGCCCGAGGCTCTTTATGGTATGGTGTAGTTGTGTTGTTCGTGCATTCAGAAACATTTATTAAATATTGATAGTACCGATACTAATCCAGACACGCAACAAAAAGGAAGATGAAATATGCCTCTTTTCCACTCGCACTTCCACGACGAAAAACTCCGATGCCCATACAAGGGATGCGAAAAAACATTTGAAAAACCCTCAGTCCTCACCGACACGTCAACCATACCAAGGCAAACATACTACGCGTGCCCATACTGCATGTCAAAACTCGACATAATCACAGAAAACATGAAAATCACAGGCGTGAAGCCGGCGGAATACCCCAAAGTGTTCGAGTCGCCTGCAAAATGCGCCCACTTCTCCGGACTTTTGAATGCGCGGCCAGAAAACGCGCCGTTGCCAGAAGAGTGCTTGCTCTGCCCAAAAGTGCTCCAATGCAAAATCCGCAAATAAGGCAGTTACGGCTCATTTCAGGTTTTTTTGGGTGCAGGTAGCCTTTGTTACTGTTTGAGTAGTGCTCACTAGGCTGTCTGGAAAAATTTTTATCCTCAATGCCACAATAATACGCACACGCCGTAGCCGAGAGCTTTAATGCGGTTCAGGGAAACAAAGCATCACTAGGTATTTCTTAGTGGAGGGTAGATTGTGCCTTCGTTAAAAAAGAAGAACATACAAAAAAAGAAAAAACATGACGCGAAAGTTGGCAAATAGCACAGACTGCTATTTTGCTTGTTTTTCTTTGCGTTTTTTCTTCTTCTCTTTTCGCTCTTTCTTAGTTAACGGTTTCTTCTTTGCACTTTTCATTCCCAAGGCAATTCACCAATTAGTATTGTGAGTAACGGATAATTAGTTTTTGTGGAAATATTTTTCAGGAAGATAAAAACGTTCACAACAACCTAGGTAGAACAAGGTTTCACCTGAACTGGAAGGTTTGGTGACTAGCTGCTCGGAAAAGACTATAGCCCCCTTATTTAAAGACTGAAATGTAGATTGAACTTCAGAGTTAAAATTAAGTTCTTATAAATTCAAAAAACAGTTTGGCTAAGGTTTTTATGATGCAAGCGAAATTATGTTCACTGAACCTTCAGCGGGGCTGTCGGCTAGTTTGGTCTAGGCTTGTAGACTTGGGCTCTATAGACCCCGGTTCAAATCCGGGCAGCCCCACCATGATAACTATTTCGCACACCTACAGAAACGCCTGACTGGCTTATTATCCGTTTTTAATATCCTATAAGCATTAAATAATATGGTAGTCGGAACGAGTCGTGTCCGTACAACGCATTTGCCAAATCCCGCGTATTGTCATAATCTGTGCTTACAGATATTCGACCAGCGCTATTGTATTGGTACTTATTAGGGACTGCTAATATAAGAAATTTAACTCCGACCATTATACTTGCACGAATTAAATCCCTATAAATAGCATTTCCCTTCCAAGCACGTCCAGCTTCCACTTCCAGAACAGCATGCCACTGGGGATGACTCGCATCAATATCATAACTTACTTCTGATTTACCATTTTCTCCGAATAGAACTGGTCTGTTTATCTTACCGCTAGGCATCTTGCTTTTTTCGCATTCAAAACCTAATCTTTCTAGATCGCCGCGAATCACTCGCAGAACCTCATTGCTAGTTAATCCTTTTTTAAGGAGCGTGGTCGAAATTTCTTGTTCATGGTCTCTAAAGATTTTAGCCACTTGTTCGGCAAATTCAGGCGGGTTAACCGTTCGAGGAAATGTCTGGTAGCGAATAGGGATTCTGTCCAATTGTGCCACTAAAACCATTAAGAGAATATGTCCTTTTTATCCTTCCCAATTGTCCTTTTAAGCTGGCGGATCGGAAATGCTTTGTATCCAAAGACAAGTCAATTGCCGATTACTGCCACTGTGATAGCCGCACCTATGGTTGTTTCAAGCTGTTCTGTTTGTTGAGGTTCTTGATCGGTGTTGAGTCATAGTACTCGAAGTGCGCTAACACGTGTGTTTCGGGTGATTAGGAAAGTTTTATGTGCATGGCTCTGAGCGCATAGGCTGCTGAGGTTTTCACGGCTGATATGCCGTATGTACCGCCTCTACGCATCATCTTAAGCACGTACCCTAGACGCAGGTAAAAATCCTGATAAGCCCTGTAACGGATATCTGCCAGCTTTTTCATGCTTAGCCACGGTGTTTCAAAAGTCGGTCCAGCAGTATCGTATTTGTCGAAGTCCGTGACTCTGAGCCAACCATTCTTCTTGACCTGCTCATACATCGGTGTACCAGGATACGGTGTAGCCACATAAAAACCGACATCGTCAGGGTTCAGTTCCTTGACGAAATTGATTGTTGCCCTCGCGGTTTGTTCAGTTTCGCCTGGAAAACCAATCACCACATTAGCAATCGTCATTAACCCAACTTCATGCGCAATCTTATAAGCCAAACGTGTTTGGTCTAGTTTAATGCCTTTATGCATAGCGTCTAGGATGACTTCTGAGCCTGATTCCACGCCCAGCCAAACGGCTATGCAACCTGCATCACGCATGGTTTCGAGAAGTTCACGGTCAACCATGTCTACACGAGTACCGCAGTCCCAGATTAGATTTAGTTTTCTGGCGTGGAGTTCTTCACAGATTTTCACGACGCGTTCGCGATTTACTGTGAAAGCGTCATCGTAGAAGGTAAATTGATTTATACCGTACTTGTTGTGAATCATTTCCATTTCGTCTACGACGTTTTTAGGGCTACGCATGCGGTATCCTCTGCCGAACATGCGAACCGTGCTGCAGAAATCGCACCAGTAAACGCAACCTCGACTCGTGATTAAGGGGAAAAGCACTTTGCCCATTCGTTTTAACGCGTCAAGCGGCAGGAGGTGGTGTGCCGGGAAAGGCAAAGCGTCTAAGTCTTCGAGGAACGGTCTGTCCGGGTTACGGACGACTTTACCTTCTTGGTTGCGCAAGGTGATGCCTAGGACGCCGTTTAAGCTGGTTTTGGTTTCGAGTTTATTGAGGATTTCAATAAAGGTCGTTTCCCCTTCTCTGCGCACGACGATATCTAGGCTTGGGTACTCGTTGAGGGCGTTTTCGTCCCAGAAAGTTCCATGCGATCCGCCAAGCATGGTGAAGGCTTGTGGGTGCTCCTGTTTGGCTATGTTGACTAGCTTCATGGCAGACTTGTACAGAAGAGTTGTCGCTGTGACTCCGATGACGTCTGATGGAGTTCGTCTGAGGCGTTCGCGGAAGGCTTCGTATGTAAGCTTTTCTGCTTGACAGTCTATGACTGTGACTTCGTGCCCTTCTTTTTCTGCAACTGCGCCCAAATATGCAATTCCAAGCGGAATGAATGGTGGATGAGAGTGTACGCCTAGGGGATAAGGAGGGTTAACTAAGGTGACTTTCATTTCGGTACGTGCCCTTCTGCAGAGTGATTCTACGTTTGGACGACATATATTAGTTTCTAAGCTGGAGTGGAAAATGATGGAGGACCGCTTGAGATCTAAGCGCCTGGTTTAAGTAGGTTCTGAACCCAAATGGGTTCGGGGACGGGCAGCCCCACCATCAGACTTGACCCTTTTTGGAGTCTATTCCCAGCGTCCCCATCACCCTAAGCCGAATATGTACTTCCACTGGCACATTTCTAGTTGTGGAAAAATACGTGACTAACTATACTGTTTATGTTATCGCTGCTTCCCAGAGCTTTTAGCTATTTCAACCGCCTTTGGGGATTTAGATGAAGTTAGCGTGCGGAAAGTTGTATTTTCTTTGATAGTTGCTGTATTTTCTTCGATAGTTGATATAGAAAACTGCTGATGGCAATGGCGAAAGCCGGAAAAGCTGGCAGGATATACCACTCAAGTTTTGTTTGGGCAAAAGTGAATACCACAAGCACAATTGACATCCATGTAAGAATTAAAGTGTCTTCTTTTAAACGCTTAATAACCGAATTGAATGCACAAAGCCCTGCCGCAAAAGGTAGCAATATTACCCAAAACAGGTTTTCGTTATTGACTAAGTAGCTAAAATAGTAGAGGTAACCTCCGACGTGACCCTCAATAGGACTAACTGTTCGCACAATGGCGTCGTTCACGAAAAACCACTGCCAGAACTCCAGTCCGAAACTGATGCTCATGTAGATTAACCAAGGAGAAAAAACCAGAAGCCCAACTCCCCAAAAAAGAGTAAAGCGTTTTGTGAAGAGAAACCTAATGCCTCTCCCCATCGCGGTGAAATAAGAAAAGACGATTAGCGGAATCAATAAGGCTACAATCTGCTTTGTCATAAACGCCAAACCAAAGAACAGGCCACCTAAAGCTGCATATCGATTAGCACCTTCTCTTTTTTCGCTCAAAAGCAAAAAGTATATGCTAGCCAAAACGAAGAAAACGAAAGGAACATCAGTCATAGCGTGCCTTGCAAACATGTAGAAGGTTATAAACGTGCCTAAAACTAGAGCCGACAGAAACCCAACATACAAGTTATAAAGTTTTTTTCCCAAATAGAAGACAAGAACTAAAGACAAGGTGCCGAATACAGGACTCCAAAGCCTTGAGGCAAAGTTGTTAACGCCGAAGACCTGGTAGGCAAGAGACATCAGCCACATCATGAACGGCGGCTTACCTACCCAAAAAATACCGCCATAAGCCCAAGGGGTCAGGTAGTCTCCATTTTTAACCATGTGGAATGCCCATTGAGAGTACGTTTTCTCGTCGGCAGCCCAAAGAGGTCCGCTTCCTAGATTAACGAAAAATATTGTTGAAAAAACCAGAATTGCCAAAACACAAATGGCATCGGCGTGTTCTGAAAACCAAGCCAGTTTTTGGCCAGAAATATTCATGGCTTCAGCGTTTCGTTTAGTTAGTCTAGTCGACTGAACAAAGCGCACGAATGTAAAAATAATCGCAGCCGCCACAGCACATGCAATTACATCAAACGCAATCGTAGTCCACGGTAAAAAGTTGGTGGATTGCGAAGGCAAGGAGTCAGTTGAATCGCCTAAGGCGAAAGCGTAGACACAATGGTCATGAGAACCAACGTATAGGGTGCCGTTCACTATTGCTGGAGAAGAATCTACATAATTTCCAGTTGCGTAACTCCATTTCTTCGCTCCTGTAGAAGCATTAAGACAATAAATTCTGTAGTCTTCGGAGCCCACATATACGTTGCCATCTGCAACTACAGGTGAAGACCAGACCCAATACCCAGTTGGGCTCTGCCATATTTTCTTGCCGTTCGAAG
>CAZXCX010000027.1:0-8485 GCA_964639375.1 uncultured Candidatus Bathyarchaeia archaeon | reverse complement strand
GCTGTTTCTGCTGTAAAAGCGTTTTTATCAAGGTTTCTTGACTAAACGGGCTTTTTCTTAGTCAAGATTTCTTGACAAAGCCTTCCAGCACCCGTAATTATGCTTGCCCTACGTCTGCAAAACATGAGGTAAAGTGCAATATCACGGTTTTAGTCCAAAAAGAGGCATAACGTATTGTCGGGACTATAATCCGCGACGCTTCATCGCTTAGCCGCCTAAAAACGAGCTAGGTGATGCTGACGTTTTGAATGTCGAAGTACCGTTTTGCTAAAAAGCGCAGGCGTTCCGCGTTTTTGCCGTTTTTGCCTATGGCGACGCCCTTATCCTTCGGATTAACGGTTACGACTGCCATTTTTTTCCCGTCCATCCTCTCGGTTACGCGAACTTCTCTGACCGCTGCCGGCTTCAAAGCGTTCTTAATGAACTGCACGGCGTCTTCTGAATACTCGATTATTTCGTGTTTTTTCCCAGTCATTCTTTCTAGGGTGTGGATGTTTCTGCCGCCTCTTCCTATGGCAATGCCCACTTGTCCTTGGTTGACGATGAATATTGCGCGTTCTTGCTCTTCGTCGATTATGCAGTCTTTGACGCTGGCGCCGCTTACGCTTTCAAACAACGCGATGTAGCGCATTTCGTCGCACGTGATTTTAATGCCGCTTGTCATTCATTTCCTCCAGTGTACTCTTGCATTTCATTGTTTTCTATTATCTTGAGAATTTCTGAGTCACCCGTTTCTCTTATACTTAATGCTGAAATAATAAATAGTTTGTTGCAGACCATTGCCAAATCCATTGAAGCACCTTTATATGTCATAACGGGGACTTTGGAGATTTTGCCATAGTATTCAACTTGCTCTTTTATGTCTTTTGGACAGTTAGCGGCTAAAACTATCATCTTAGCCTTGCCAGTCTTTGCGTTTTGCAAAGCCGCGTTGGCTCCGAAAGACACTTTGCCAGTTTTCACGGCTGTAACGATCGCCTTGTCTACGTCTATCATGTTTCTGTTTTTCCTCCTTTCTTTTCTTGTTTTTCAAACGTGGACATGTACAGTTCCACTAATCCCGTGCCGATTGGAATCGATTGGCCGACGATCACGTTTTCGGTTACGCCCTCTAACGGGTCGCTCTCTCCCTTAACGGCTGCGTCAACGATGTTCGGAACTGTTATTTCAAAAGCTGCCCTGGCCAGAACGCTTGCTTTCTTGCCGCTGATGCCGTGCCGTCCTATCTGCTGAACTTCGCCTGTTGAAGTCATCATGTCTGCCACGAGCATGACGTGTCGCACGTCTACGTCCAAGCCCTGCTCTTCCAAGACGCCTGTAGCCTCGCCGATCAAAGCGTTTCTTGCAGCCTCTATCCCGAGAGTTTTAGCTATCTCGTGGACGTTGTTGGTTGTTGTTCGTGAAGTGTCTACGCCAGCAACTTCTAAAACTTTTGCCAAGTTTGAGCCGTCTGTTCGTATAACCCATTCTCCGCGTTCTTCAGTGACTAGCACACGCTTTATGTCGGGCACACCTTTAACGTGAAATCCCTCAATCTTGCCGAGCAATTTCTTAAGGCTTTCAACTTTCTCGGGCTTAATCTGCACGGTATCGCCCGTCACCTCTATGGTGGCCTTTTGCAGTTGAAGCCTATCCTTAAGTTCGTCTATGGTTATTGCTCTATCTTCCATCATGGACTTGTTCAGTTCAACCACTATTTCCTCGCGTATAGCATCCTCGTAGATAGCTGAGGCTATAGTTTCCAAATTCGTGTAGATTATGTTGCGTGCGATTTCTACTACGCCTTCCTTGCTTTTCCTGTACTCCGGTGTCAGGTATATCGTCATAATCGGCGTTGATGGTATTCTTCTGGCGTCAACTATTTCGATCAGTCTTGGCAAGCCTAAGGTTACGTTTTGTTCCTTGACTCCCGCGTAGTGGAATGTTCTAAGCGTCATCTGCGTGCCAGGTTCACCTATTGACTGAGCGGCAACTATGCCCACAGCTTCGCCTGGCTCCATCAACGCCTTTTTGTACTGTTCAGCCGTTAGCTTAACGGCCTTTTCAACGCCTTCCTTGCTGAGCTTAGCTTTGGCCAAATTCTGTTTAAGCTGGTCTATAAGTATCGGCGTGAGTTGCCCCTTGACCTCTTTCAACTGCTTCTTGATGTAATCTGCCGATGCAGCTCTGCCTTTTTCTTCTCCGATTTTTATCTGACCGATAAGTCGACTCACGTTTACCGCTTTACCATGGTCACTCTTAGCGGGGTCCACTCCGTCTTCGCCGTACCTGAATTGGATTATGTCTCCAGCTGAGTCTCTGACGGTGCCGTCATATTCTAAGCGGATGTGTTCCAAAGCGTTGATGAGTCTTCTTTGCATGTAACCGCTCTGTTGTGTTCTGACCGCGGTGTCCACAAGCCCTTCTCTGCCTCCCATGGCGTGAAAGAAGAATTCGATCGCATCCAACCCATGTTGATAAGAAGAGTACACAAAACCTCTTGCTCTCGGGCTGGGGTCGCCTTCAACGAAGTGTGGTAAAGCTCTTCCAGTGTATCCTCGCAGTATTCTTTTGCCACGCACTGACTGCTGCCCGACACAGGCGGCCATTTGTCCAATGTTGAGGCTTGAACCTCTTGCGCCTGTTCTGGTCATGATTATTCCCGAGTTTTCTATGGTGAAGTCTTGGTCCGCGATTTTTCCCGCTTCATCTCTAGCTCTGGCTAGCTCATGCATTATGTAGATTTCAAAGGACTCTTCAACTGTTTGTCCTGGCAATCGGGGCAGGGTTCCGTTGCGGTAGTTTTCGATGTGTTCATCTATTTTCTTTTGGATTCTCTCCATTGTTTTCTTGATTCTGTTTTCAGCCTTAGGAGACAGAACAAGCTGGTCATACGTGTAAGTGAAACCGCGCATGGTTATGAAAAGCTTCAGCAGCCTCGTTATCTTGTTCAGGAATTCGCGTCCCGCTTGAGTTCCGTAGTCCTTGATTATCCTGTGCAGCAGGCTCTCAGACTGTTCGGAGCCTATAGAACGCCTGTCTATAATACCTGAAATAAGCTCACCGTTTTTAACAACCACATAAGCGTCGTATTTGCAGTCTTCTTCTTCGCATTTGGTGCATCCTTGGCAGAGGTTTGCTTTCAAAACATAGTTTAGCGTCTTCGGTAGAAATAGGCTGAAGATCTGTTTGCCCGACCACATGGGCTGTGGCTCTTTGATCTTAGGTTCTGGCAGTGGCCCAACATATCCCGTCGCTGTGAGAAGCCTGTTAACTTCGGCTTTCGTTAGGTAGTTTGCTCTTCTGGTGAAGAAGTATGCTCCAGTGATGAAGTCTCGGATTGCACCTATTATCGGCCCTCCGAACCTTGGTGAGAGTATCTGGTCTTGAACCTGCATTAGCAACAGGGCTTCTGTTCGCGCTTCTTCGCTCTGGGGCACGTGGAGGTTCATTTCGTCTCCGTCAAAGTCCGCGTTGTAGGGCGGACAAACGCAGAGGTGCAGGCGAAAAGTCTTGTAGGGTAAAACGCGCACGTAATGCGCCATGATGGACATTCGGTGGAGTGATGGCTGACGGTTGAATATTGCTATGTCCCCGTTCTTTAGATGCCGCTCTACAATGAAGCCAAGTTCCACAGCTTCAGCGATTTTTTTTCTGTCCACCACGAATTCAAGTCTTATGCGCTTTCCATCAGGCCTGATAATGTAGAGAGCGCCTGGATACTGTTCAGGGCCGTTTATGACTAGTTTCTTCATTTCCTCAATGTTCCACGCGGTTACTTTGTCTGGAACAGATAAACGCATGGCTACATGGTTTGGAACGCCTACCTCGTTTATGTCAAGGTTTGGATCTGGAGAAATAACCGTTCGTGCTGAGAAGTCAACCCTTTTACCTGAAAGGTTGCTTCTGAAACGGCCTTCTTTGCCTTTCAACCTTTGCGAGAGGGTTTTTAACGCTCTTCCCGAACGGTGCCTTGCTGGAGGTATTCCAGAGGCTTCGTTGTTGAAGTAGGTTGTAACGTGGTATTGCAGAAGTTCGGATAAGTCTTGAATTATGAGTGTTGGCGCTCCTGCCTCCATGTTTTCCTTAAGCCTTTGGTTAATACGAATAATATCAACAAGCTTGTGAGTTAAGTCGTCTTCCGAGCGAATTCCCGACTCCAGTGTAATAGAGGGACGAACGTAAACTGGAGGCACAGGCAAAACTTGTAGAACCATCCATTCAGGTCTTGCTACTTTCGGGTTGAACCCTAAAATCTCCAAGTCCTCATCTGAAATGCGCTCCAATCTTTCCCTGATCATGCTGGGCGTTAACGGTTCAGAGCCTGCTTCGGTTTGCTCTATGAACTTTGTAGGTTTCTCAAAAGTTATTTTGTACTGGCTGGCTGCGCAGTGTGGACATTGTTTAGCCTTAATCTCCTGCATAATGCCCTTATACACTTTGTCTGGTATCGCGCCCAAAAGCGTATTAAACCGTTCAATTCGGTCTCGAACCTTTTTTGCTGTTTCGTCCGACAAGAGTATTCGCCCGCAACTGCGGCAGGTTGCCTTTAAGAGTTCGTGAATTTTCTTTGTGAATTCTATGTGCACTATGGGCACTGCCAGTTCAATGTGCCCGAAGTGTCCTGGGCAACGGATTGCCGTGTTGCCGCAGGTTTTGCATCTCTGCCGTGGCTCCAGAGTCCCCAATCGGCCATCCATTAATCCCGCGGTGATGGGAGCGCCGTCTTCATCGTAAGTGTCTGGCGTTTGAATTTCCACAACTGATTGTTTGCGCAGGTCTTTGGGTGAAATCAGACCGAAAGAGATTTCGTCAACAACTTTGTGAATTGATTCTTCTGAAGCCATTTTTACGCCTTCTCCTTAAGTTTTAATTTCGGTGCAATGCACAAGCTCTGGAGCTCTTGTAATAAAAGTTTGAAAGCATAGGAGACTATTACGGGGGAAATTTTAGCCTTTTCATCACAGATCTTGCACGTGTATTTTCGTTGTTTCATGTCGAAATAGGCGATCTGACCGCAGTTTTCGCATATATAAAGCGTGTATTTGTCGGATTCTTCCAGCAGCCTATCTCTAAGCAGCATGGCTGCGCCGTGGCCGATAAGGCAGTCTCGTTCCATTTCGCCGAATCTTAAGCCTCCGCCTCTGGCTCTGCCTTCAGTGGGTTGCCGCGTCAGCATTTGCACTTGTCCACGGGCTCTGGCGTGTATTTTGTCGGCGACCATATGATGCAGTTTCTGGTAGTAAACAATGCCGACAAAGATGTCAGCAACGAATTTTTCGCCGGTTGTTCCGTTGTAGAATACTTCGCTTCCTGTGTGGCTGAACCCAAGTTTTACGAGGTTTTTCCTGATTTCGTCGGGTCCTTCGTTGGAGAATGGTGTGCCATCTGCTGGTTTTCCCCTTGCAGCTGCCGCTTTTCCCGCGAGGGATTCGATGAATTGGCCGATGGTCATTCTTGATGGTATAGCGTGAGGGTTGATCACTATGTCTGGAACTATGCCTTCGTCCGTAAAGGGCAGGTCTTCTTGTGGAACTATTAAGCCTATGACTCCTTTTTGTCCGTGGCGAGAGGCGAATTTGTCTCCTAACTCTGGAACACGTTGATCGCGGACTCTGACCTTCACGAGTTTGCTTCCTTCTCCAGACTGGGTTATGAAAATTCCATCAACGGCTCCTGTTTCTGAAGGACGCATATCCACGGACGTGTCTCGCATGGATGGGCCTTTAACTTCAAACTCCTTGTATTCTTCGAGGAATCTGGGAGGGCTTATTCTTCCGATCAGAACGTCGCCGCCTACAACTGAGGATTCCAAACTTATTATTCCATCAGGTTCGAGAAGCCTATAATATTGTTCTCCGCGGTATCCGCGAGTTCCCGGCTCGGGAACCGTGAACTTGTCTTTCAACCCGCCTAAGTACTGGCGGCACTCGGCTTCGTATATCCTGTAGAAGGTGGAGCGGGCTAAGCCTCTTTCTATTGAGGCTTTGTTAAAGACTAAAGCGTCTTCCATGTTATAGCCTTCAAAGCTGAGCACGGCGACAACACAGTTTTGCCCTGTAGGGCGTTGCTTGTAGCCGATGACTTCCATCAGTTCGGTCTCAACCAAGGGCACTTGCGGATAATGCAGTATGTGCGACCTTGAATCCACGCGATGGTGAAAGTTTGTGCCATAAACTCCTAGGGCTTGTTTGGCCATAGCGGCCTGGTACGAGTTGCGCGGTGACTGGTTGTGTTCTGGATACGGTATGGTTGACGCGCAGATTCCCAAAATCGTGTACGTCGCAATTTCAGAGTGCGTATGTTGAGGAGTGACCTTTTCAAGAGATACGGCTACGTACGCGTTTTCCTCTTCTGCCGCATCCAAATATTCAACCAAACCGTTTTTGATAAGGTCTTCCCAAGTCCATTCTCCAAGGCCAATTTTTTCAAAGTGTTCAGGCTGAAGCCTTGGAACGCCATTTTCAACGATTATTAGGGGACGCCTAACTCTTCCTTCATCGCAGTTTGCGTTTAACTCTTCCATCTCGGTTTGAGGCTTCGAGAAGTAGGTTATGTTTACTTCAGTTGAGATTTCCCCTTTTCTTCTTTTTTCTCTGAAGGCTTTGACTAGTTCTGGCGCTGAATTGCAGTATCCGATTATGTTTCCGTCAACGAAAACCTTTGCCCCAGAAAGCCTTAAAGCTTCATTAGCCTCGTAAGCTGGAACCGTGCCCATCTCAAAAAACAGTTGTTTAATCTTCTCAGGGTTCACGCCCACAGAAATTGACGCGGATAAGGCTAGATTCTTGACCAGACCACAGTTAGACCCTTCAGGTGTTTCGTTAGGGCACAAGCGTCCCCAATGGGTCGGGTGCAGGTCTCGGGCTTCGAAATTCGGTTGACTTCTACTTAACGGTGACTGGAGCCTACGTAAGTGGCTGAGCGTGGATATGTAGTTTGTACGATCCAAAAGCTGGGTTATGCCGACTCTGCCTCTTCCCCAGTTTCCCGTAGCCAGTGCATGCTGGAATCTTTCGGTTATTATTCCCGGGCGGACTGCAACGGACACGTTTATTATTGGGCCTTTCACACCTATGCGTTCAAGCTGATACTTTATGTCGCGGGTTAAGTTTCTGAAGGCAACACGGAAAAGATCTGCGAGAAGAGGTCCTGCGAGTCTCAGCCGTTTGTTCTTGAAGTGGTCTTTGTCGTCTGGCTGTCTTCTTCCGAGTTTCAGTTGGATAGCTCTAAAGGCCATTTCGCCTAGGAATATGGCTTTGTCTTTCCTGTTTTTGTCGCTTCTGCCTAGATGCGGCAGGAAGTTCTTGTCGAGGGCGGTTGCAGCCTTTTGCAGGCGGTACTCTTCAACTTGCCCGTGGGCTACGCGGTTTCCAATGAATAGTATCGCATCGCTGGACGTGTCTACACCTAGGGCTTTCTCGAATGACATGGCTAGTTCTCTTTGGATGCCCTTATCAAGGGAGACTGCTTCGGCGATATCTTTGTCTTTTTCTAAGCTTAACGCGCGCATTATCACTACAAAGGGGATTTCTGTGGGCACTCCTGGCATTGTGACGTAGATGGCGTCGTCTGACTTCAGCTTCAGCTCTATTCTTGCTCTGAAGCCTACGGTGGTCGAGAATATTTTGGCTTGATAAACTGGTGAGGTTCCCTTCTCGTCTATGTCAATTATAACGCGGTTGGGCGCCAAGTCTTCCATGGCTACTATGACGCGTTCAGAACCGTTCACCACGAAGTAGCCGCCTGGGTCATCTGGGTCTTCCCCTGCGGCAATAAGCTCGTCTCTTGAGAGCTGAGACAAGAAGCATAATTTTGACTTCAGCATGACAGGTATGTTTCCGATGTAAACAAGTTCGGTGTCCTGTTCTCTTCCGTCTATTACGGGCGTCATTTCAAGGGCTATGGGCGCCGCGTACGCGAGGTTTCGGAGTCTGGCTTCCATGGGGTAGATTTCGTGTTTTGTGCCGTCCACTTCTGTGACGTATGGTCCTGTGATTCTTGATTGAGGATCTATAACCCAGATTTGTCCGAGATTTACCGTATATGGACTTTCGGGAATTTCAATGGAGATTTTGCCAACTTCGTCCACCACTTCTTGCAAGCCGTGGTCTATAAATTCATTATAAGAATCGAGGTGTTGCCTTACTAGGCCTTTCTCGTTGAAGAAAGTTTTTAGTAGAAGATGGGTGTCTTCTTTTGAAGTTTCAGTCAATTTTATCTATCTCCCGCAGTTCAAATTTAGAAATGTAGTGACGCATGTTATAGGTGCGGGTTTTTCTCAAACTTTCAATTTCCTCCGATGTTGGATTAATGTCCAACTCGAAAAAGGGTCTCCTATCTTTTTTAAATGGCACAAACACATGCTACACAGCTCACTAATAAACTTTTTTATGTCGGCGCCCACAAACCACGGCTTTTTGAGCTTTCTTAGAGTTGCTACACAATAATAACTTTTTTATTTTGCGTTGCGCCCCGCAAAACCTGAATAAAGAATAAATATTCG
>CAZXCX010000026.1:0-8529 GCA_964639375.1 uncultured Candidatus Bathyarchaeia archaeon | reverse complement strand
CGCGTGAGATTGCAAATTTTAAAGCATCTAAAACCGTGGGTTTAATAGCTGACACCCATGTACCTGCGAGAGCAAGATGCATTCCAAAAATGGTTTTCAAAATTTTTGAGAACGTGGATTTCATTATCCACGCGGGCGACTTGGTAAAACTGGCTGTCATTGACGAGTTGGAGCAGCTTGCCCCAGTTTTGGCGGTTCACGGCAACATGGACGGACCAGAAGTCAGCGGCGCTTTACCGAAACTTAACTCCTTAAAAATTTTCGACTGGAAAATTGGCGTCATGCACAATCCACGTGCTTTGTTTGGGATGGGCAAGATGCGGGAAATCGCCAAGCAGAACGGTTTTAACGTGTTTGTTTACGGGCACACGCACAACCCCAGCATAAAATGGGAAGGGAAAACCTTATACATTAATCCTGGGAGCCCCACAAACCCCTTGCCTTCTTTCGTAGTCAAGCCTTCAGTGGCGCTGTTGAAGGTAACAAAGGAAGCCATAACACCCGAAATAATTCAAATCTGAAATTTCCTGTTTTCGAAATAATTTAGGTTAGTGTAACTGTGTAACAATTTGGATTAGATGACGATCCTGTTTTACCAAAAATGAAAAAAAGGAGCTTAAAACAAAGTTTTGCTGGATCACTCAACTAAAATATTTGAATAATTTTCAGGTACAGAACGATGCCAAGAAACAGCGCTATTAGCCACAGTGTTATTGTGACGCGCATGATGCTCTTTTTCGCGAAACAGGTCTTCATATCCGCGCGTAGACGCCAAGAAGCAACCAGCCAAATGCCAAGGAGGTCTGCTGCAATTCCCATGAATGCATGAACCAAGATTGTCACCACAATTATATCTGCGAGATTTATTGAACTAGGAAAACTTAAAAGGGTACTGAAGGACGGTACCATCCAAGCCAATATAATTATAGTGTGTAGTACAACGGCGGTGAGCATAACGATTCCGTGTTGGCGAAACTTTTTTCTTCTTTTTAGCTCTACGCCAGCGAAAAGCAGGACGAGGGCAACTATCTGAAGGATTAAGCTGATCGTAGCAACGATCTGGTAATAGTCCATAAACCTTCACTAAAACAGATTTGACGCAGCTGACGTATAAAACTTTCACTTTAACTCACCTCTCTCCCCAGCGCTATATAGTCGCTTCACAACGAGCTTTAAAAGCAATTTTCGCCAACAACAATGACTGTTAAAATACTGGAGGTCAGCAATGTTGGAGCATTGTAAAAACCCTTGGAAAAACAAATGCAAAAACGAAAACATCAAACTATACATTATCTTCAAAGGAGAAAAACTACCCATCTGCAAACAGTGCTGGAGCCGCATAGCAGACAAAGAACTTAATTGGGGCAATTAACATATGGAAAATTTTAGCTTAAACAGCGCCAAATCCTTTCTGGGAAAAAACGTGAACCTACATCTGAAAGATGGTGCAGTGATAATTAACGTGCGGTTGACTGGGATTCGAAAGAGCGACTTTGGGAAAGGAAATCTGATTGAGTACGTGCCTTATGGGAACCGCAAAACTGGCTGCATACCACTAAAGAACATTGCTTGGGCAGAAATGTTGAATCTAAGTCTTATGCAAACAGCAGGCTGAAATAGTAGCGGAATAAGAATACGTTTATGCGTTGTTTACGCTGTGGGGTTTGCTGCAGAGAAACTGAGATGCTGCTTTCTACAGAGGACATTGAACGTTTAGAGAGGAAAGGCTACAGCAAAGAGTTTTTTGTACGGTTTGACAGCGAAGGTTACGCTAAACTGCGAAATCTGCAGGGCCACTGCGCTTTCTACGATGCTGAAAAGCAACAGTGTAAAGTCTATAGGGAAAGGCCTTTGGGTTGTCGCCTTTACCCCGTAATATATGATGAGACAAAAGGAATAGTCGTGGATAACATCTGCCCTGCAGGGGGCAACTTGAACGAAAAGAAAATAGAGAGAAAAGGCAAGAAAGTGATTAAACTTCTAGAAAAGATAGACTCTGAAGCCAAGCGGAGACGTTCTGCGTAATCCGTTACAACAGTTTTAAATAACGGCTGTAGCCGTCCCTGCTATTTTTTCCAATTCAGCAATTAAAGAATCTTTACGTGCGAGAACTCGGCGTTCAATCTATTTATAAGGGAGGGGGTAGGTCTCTCCGAGAGCGTTTTTGGTGCGGTCGCCGGGATTTGAACTCAAACGGGTTCAAGTCCATTTCACTTTTGCCACCTGGAATTTTCAGTTAGGTGTGTTTTTAGTAGTTTTTTGAAGTTCAAACCTTGCACAATAGAATATCCTAAATGTATTCGCACAAGCGGTGTAAGTCGAGCCGGACTTAACCCTAAACGGGTACGAGTCCCCATGCTCAAACTCCCGAAATCCTCGGCCTAAGTTTAGACCATGGTTTGGAGCCGCTGGGATTTGCTCCTCGACCTCGACGGCGAAATCTCCCGCCTACCCTCCTTTTTTTTGGGTCAAAAATGAGGATTATTTGGTTTTTTGGAGTCGAGAAGCGCTTTGAAGAGTTGTGAAAGACTTTCCAATAGTCGTGAAGGTTAAGGCTTTAGACGTTAAAACAATGGGAGAAACAAGGTTTTTCTTCAAAGACATGAATTAGAAGAGTCAAAGTTATGTGGCTTGCAGATTAATGTTTGCTGTTTCTTTACTTGAATTGGCTATATCTATCAGTATTTCTTTTAGCTTGCGTTTTGATGGTTCGTCGCCTTTGTTCAGTAGCCTTACAAATTCGTCTGCAGTGCAGTTTACACCGTATTTTATTACAAGAAAAGCGCCTATCAAGCTAATGACAGCCTCAGCGCCAGCACCTAAGACCTCTTCTAGTCCATTGAAGAAAGTTTTGGGGTCGTCTACTAACACTTCGTAGGGGTCTTTGCCGAACTTTTGCTTTAAGTGGAATGATATGATTATGTGGAATGTTAAACCTAAATTTACCGTAGAGGCTTCTTCAAAGACTTTCTGCGCAACCTTATGCAGCAAAATTCTTTCTTCAGTCATGGGTGGTGACATTCTTTCGGTGTTGTTCTTGGTTTTCATTTTCATTTGTACATGTGCTTTTGATTGTGGTTAAGACCGCGATGATGAAGGGCTCCTCCCAAGACCTGTTCCATTCCCAAACTTTTCTTTCACCACAATGCCTTTGGAAGTAATCTCAAACTCCCTGATACTGTTATCGTGGCTCGTGCCCCTAGCTTTCAGAACAATCAAGGACCTTTGCAAGGCGCTATCTATCTCAACATGCCTTAGAGAGATAATGTTGTCCACAACCGTCGACACTCCTGTTTCAGTTACAGGAGTTATCACATCACTAATACTGATAAGCAATGACGTCACTGCATTTGCTTTTAGATAGGAGGCCAAGCTCTTCATGTATCGCACGTACTCGTGCTCAGGCATGAGTCTCTGTATGGACGTGAGAGCGTCGATCACTACCCTTGAGGGTCTATGCTCTTCCAGAAGGCTTCTCACCTGAAGAACGATATCTTGGAAGCTGCAAGGATCAGGGTACAGAGAGATTATTTTCACTACTTCTTTATCTATAAACTTCTTCATAGGCAAACCAAATCCTTCTGCCTGCCTGATCAATTGTTGCATTGGCTCTTCCAAAGCGACATAGAGACACACTTCGTTCTGCTTGGCTCCCTGAGCAATGAAGTGCAATGCAGTCGTCGTCTTCCCAGTGCCTGATGGTCCTGTAAGCAGCGTCAATGAACCCTTGAAGAGCCCTCCATGGAGCATTATGTCCAGTCCTTCGATGCCCGTACTAGCTCTATCAGTAAAAACTTCTTTGATACTACTGATTTTAGGTATTGGATATACTCTTAAACCATTTTGCCCTATGTCGTATCTAAGTTCAACCCTTGAGGTCTTCGTGCCCCTCATTTTGACGACCTGCAGCTTTCGAGCTAAGAACCCTCTTTCGACAGATTGGAATAGAATTATAACTCCGTCGGCCACGAACTCTTCCATTCCTCCGCCCAACAATTTGGAGCCAATGGGTATTTCGGAGATTAAGAGTGTAGTAACTCCACTTGCGCGGGCTATCTTTCCAAGAACCGTGTGAAATGCTACCCTGGCATCTATTTTTGCAGGGAAAGCTTGACTTAGAGCTGAAAATGAGTCTATTACCAGTCTCTTCGCTTTTAATGCGCTTATCTCAGCAAAGACGCATTCGAGAATACTATCGACGCCTTTCTCTTTGACCGTGACTAAATCCATATACTTGAATTTTCCCTCTTGCTCATATTTTTCAAAATCCATGCCGATTCTCTTCATATTCTTTAGGAAAGTTTCTCGATCTTCTGCAAAAGACACGTAGATTCCAGGCTCGCTAAACTTTGATGATCCATGATACAAGTACTGGGCAGCGAAAATGGTCTTGCCAGAACCTGGATTTCCCCCCAAAAGAACCGAATATCCCTTTGGGATCCCGCCTTCTATGAGGGCATCAAACCCCTCAATCCCAGTTGGAACACGGTCTCCATTCACTTTTGAAGTTGTCTTTATCTCTACTGAATGAGAAAGTTGAGATGATTCCATATGTTTTCCCTCACTACTGACTGAAAGACAAGGTATTGGTTCAACATCAGCATACTATAATGGTTATGAAAACAAAATATGGATTATTAGAATTCGAAATTCAGATTCCGAATACGCATAAGAATGCCCCGAAACCAACTACACCAAAGAACAGTTTTGCATTGCACAAAATCATATGCTGTTACAAGCAATACTAACACAGGAAATCAGTAAGGCTAGATTGACAAAGCCCCGATCTGCTCTATCGGTCTGAAATAGCAATACCTTGACAGCTATTCCGTCTCTAGGATTTGGAGCTAGTATCACGCCAGCTATCTTCAATCGACTTTCAAAAACCAGCAATTCTTGTCGTGATTTCGCACATGCTGAGATGGTTCCTTACTAGTTCTAGCGAGATCAGACAGTCCGATAGTTTTCTTTTTCTTTTGGGTTTGTCTTAGGTATCGTTATGACGAATTTGACCCCTTTCCCTTGAATACCTGTTTCTTGGATGTTCCAGCCGTAAACTGCGATTATTCTTTTTATCATGAACAGGCCATATCCAGTGCCTTTACCAACGCCTTCCTTGAAAAGGGTGTCTCGCATATCGCTTGGTATGCCTACACCGTCATCTTCGTAGACAAGTTCAAGCTTATCTCCACTTGACATTTTGTAGTATACTCTGATCTGCTTGATTGTCTCACCATACTTCAAAGAGTTGTCAATCATGTTGTAGAAGACTTGTCTCAGCAACGAGTCAGCCAGCACAGTTAACCCAGCGCAATCATTCACTATTCTGACGCCCTTCAGGTCTGAGAAAAGCGATGCAGCTTCGTCCAGAATCTTTTTTGCATCTAAGTAGGTTGGTTGTTCAACGCCCAGTTTCTCGTAGATTTCTGCAAATTCCAAAATCCTTACCGCCTGTTGAACTGCTGCTTCAATGCCTTTCAGTTTCTCCAATTCTTCAGGATTTTCACCCAGTCTTTGCCGCAGCAGATAGATGTTTCCAGTTACTGCAGTCAGCTTGTTTCGAACATCATGCCTAGTCAGGTTGCCGACAACGTGCAGCTTCTCATTCGCGACCTCAAGTTTCTTGTTCGTTTCTTTCAGACGTTCTTCTGAGTTTCTTAGCTCTTCTTCGGCTTTCTTTCGATCGGTGATGTTTGAAGAAATCAATATGGCACTAGAAATTTTTCCATCATGCTTGATGGGAACGACTTTTGTGCTGAACCAGATTGTGCCGATTTTCGGGATGTTTGAAGAAACTTGATAGCTGCCAGGTTTTCCCGTTTTGAAGACTTCTCTCAAAGATTTCTCAAATACATTGTGTTGCTCTCTTGGTACATATTCGTAGACCGTCTTTCCAACTGTCTCTTCAGGAGTGTAAGGTGGTATCGTTATATTGATGTACCGAATTACGCCATTGCCGTCTACAATCATCACAAGGTCATCGGTGTTCTCTGTCAGAGACGCCCATTTTTCCTTCGCATCCTGCAATGCTTCTTCAGCCTTCTTGTGTTCAGTGACGTCTCTAAATAAGCCTACCAAGTATTCATGGCTTCCAATTTTTATGGGTTTAGAATTAACATCGCAATAAACCACTCTTTCATCTTTTCTCAGAACAGGAATGTCCTTCGAAAGAGTTAATTTCCCCTGCATTTGCTTTGTAAAACTGTCAATTACATAAGGCAAATCTTTCTTAGGATGAATGTTACCTATACCTAATTTGAGCAATTCTTCTAATGAATAGCCTGTTATTTCACAAATTCTGGGATTAGCAAAAGCGAATCTTTTTGTTTTAGTATCGGCAACAAGAATGCCATCGTTTGCTCCCTCAAAGATTGCCCTAAATCTTTCTTCGCTCTCCTGCAGCGCCTCTTCCGCCATCTTGTGTTTGGTGATGTCTTGTCCTTGAGCTATTGTGGCCACTATGTTGCCATCTTTGTCTGTTATATTTGCTGAGTTCCAAAGTGCGATTCTCGTTTCTTTGCCTTTACATAGAATGGGCACCTCAACAGATTGCCACTTCTCACCTTTCGTAGCTTTTTCAATAGTTTGCAGAATCTCTTCTTTTTGCAAAGGTGGAAACAAGACATCGATGTTTCTTCCAAGCACAGACTCCTTTTTGTAACCCGTAAGGGCCTCGAATGCATTGTTAAATAAGCTAATCTTATTTTCATTGTCCCAAACTATGATTGGCGCGTTGGCATAATTCAAAAGATTGTCAAGATAATCCTTCGTCTCCCTCCGTTCTTCTTCAGCTTTCTTACGTTCTGTGATGTCGTGAGCGAAGGCGATGGAATCTCCAGATTCAAGTTGAACACCGTTAAACAAGAAATTACGGCGTTTGCCTTCCTTCGTCGTGATTATAGCATGCCCTTCTTTGACTTCACCTTCCCCCGACATTCTTTTGAACCATTTGTCTCTAACTTTCCGCCTTTCCTCCTCGTTTGGATAGAGCTTCTCGAACCAATTCACCAAAGTTGGAATTTCCTTCCTCTTGAACCCGGTCATCTCCTCCATTTTCGGATTGAGAACCTTCACTTCACCTTCTGAATCATAAGTTATGATTCCAACATTGGCGTTTTCAATGGTTTTTCGATTTTTTTCCTCAGATTCTCGAAGCGACGCTTCTGCTTTCTTGCGTTCAGATGTGTCCCTTATCACGCCTACAAAGCACACAGGGTTGCCAACGGAGTCTCTGATGATGCTTGCAGAAAGTTCTCCCCACAACTCGTCGCCATCCTTATTCAACAGAGCATATTCTACGTTCCTTGTTGTTCCTTGTTCTAACGTTTTCTTCAGATTCTCTAATGCTTTTTGACGGTCTTTTTTCGCAATAAAATCGAAACTGCTTTTGCCAATCACTTCTTCCTTGGATGAGAATCCAAGCATTTTCCATGCTGCTTCGTTACAATCAAGGATATTTCCATGCAAATCACTCACGGTTATGGCATCGGGTGACGAACCAAATACTGCTCTTAACCTCTCCTCTCTTTCCCATATCTTCATTTCTGCCTTTTTTCTTTCTATGGCTTGGCGTATGCCATGTGCCAATTCACCATAGACTGTTTCTGGGTCACCATGTTTATTGAAGTATCCGTCAGCACCAAAGTTCAGCGCTTTAATGGCTACTTCTTTTCTATCTTTTCCAGTGAAAATGATGAAAGGAGTATTGTTTCCTTTTTCTCTTAGTTCCTTCAGAAATTCTAAGCCATTTTTCCCAGGCATTTGATAGTCAGAAATAATGACATCGTATGTTTCTTTCTTCATCTTTTCCATTGCTTCTTCCGCTGACCGGACAGTGTCGACTCGAAACCTACCCTGCATTTCCAAACATTGTTCTGCGACCTTTAAGCAGTCCAAGTCATCGTCAACGTGTAAAACCTTCATAGCCACTTTTGAAGTCAAGTCCACAAGGACTCCTGTTGAAAACTTCGAAATGGATTCTACCATCAACATCAACCTGTTCTTCTCAACCATCACGCTGGCCGCGTAATGATATTGAACTCTTGCTTCCAATTATGTGCTTGAAAGTTAAAGTCTTTACGGAGCAGATGTATGAATCACTAAAATTCGAAATTCAGATTCCGAGTACGGATACCACACTTTAAAGCCATGTTCAACCTATATAGGAGTCAAAATCGCTTCTCAGCACAAACACGCAAAGTACCCTTTTCACTTCATAAACAAACACCACAGATCTGCACCCAGTCTTAGCCAGACCTAAACAATCTTCTTAGAAGAAGCTCGCTCAGCCTCCACCAGCAGCTTCAGAAGACTTTCGAGCAATCTTCTTTGAATCCAAAGCCGCCAAGAAGTTCTCAAAATTGTACGGAACAGCCCGATCAACCGAAGTCTTAAGCACCGCAATGCCATAAACCTTCCCAAGATTCGACAATTCATTCGACGTCGACAAATCAACAATCACTGCCTTAGTCGGGTTCACGTCAACCTTCTTCGCCAACAACGCAATAATATCCGTCTTATCCCCACCCA
>CAZXCX010000025.1:0-8817 GCA_964639375.1 uncultured Candidatus Bathyarchaeia archaeon | reverse complement strand
TTACTGCGTTGGCTGGGACTTGAGCGACCTGTTGCTTTCAGGGTTCGGCGGCGTCTCCGGCAAGATTGAGAGCAAGCCTGCAAAACACTTCAGAACAGCCTTAGGGCAGGTGGTCAACTTTTTCTATACGCTTCAGGGCGAGGCGGCTGGTGCGCAGGCATTCAGCAACTTTGACACTTACTTGGCTCCGTTCATACGTTACGACCACTTAAGCCAGAAGGAGGTGGAGCAGTCTCTACAGGAGTTCTTTTTCAACATGAACGTACCTACTCGTGTGGGTTTTCAGACACCATTCACCAATCTAACTTTGGATCTAACGGTTCCAAAGTTTATGAAAGATGAGGCTGTCCTCTTCAACGGGAAAGTTACCGAAGACGCGTATGGCGATATGACTGAAGAGATGGAAGTGTTCAACTTGGCTTTTGCCGAGATTATGCGTCAAGGCGATTCGAAGGGGAGGGTTTTCACTTTTCCAATACCCACGTACAACATAACAAAGGATTTCGCGTGGGACTCGCCTGTTGCCGAAGCGATTTTTGAGGTGACAGCCAAGTACGGCGTGCCTTACTTTTCGAACTTCGTGAACAGCGACCTGCATCCTGAGGACGTTCGGAGCATGTGCTGTCGTCTAAGAATAGATAACAGAGAGCTACGTAAGCGGGGCGGCGGCTTTTTCGGCGCTAACCCATTGACGGGCTCTATAGGCGTTGCGACGCTTAACATGCCGCGGCTTGGCTACTTATCCAAGGATGAGGCTGAGTTCTTCCAGCGTTTAGAGGACAGCATGGAAATAGCCAAAACCAGCTTGGAGATTAAACGCAAAATGCTTGAGGCTTTCACTGAGAACGGCTTGTACCCGTACTCTCGACGTTACTTGCACAACGTTAAAGAGGGCTATGGCAAATACTGGAAGAATCACTTTTCAACCATAGGCTTAGTAGGCATCAACGAGGCTGTTGTGAACCTTTTAGGCGTGAACATCGCGTCGCAGGATGGAAAGGACTTCGCCGTCAAAGTGCTCAGCTTCATGCGTGAGCGGCTGGCGGACTTCCAAGAGGAGACAGGCAACATCTACAACTTGGAGGCGACGCCTGCTGAGGGCACTTCTTACAGGCTTGCACGCATTGATAAGCGCAAGTACCCAGAAATTGTAACGGCTAACCAGCAGCAGGTGGTGGAGCAGCACGCTGAGCCTTTCTACACGAATTCTTCGCAGTTGCCCGTGGACTACGAGGGTGACTTGTTCGAAGCGTTAGAGCATCAAGAGAGCCTGCAGACGCTTTACACCGGCGGCACCGTCTTCCACATTTACTTGGGCGAGAGGCTTCACTCATGGCAGTCAGCCGCCGAACTAATCAGGAAGGTGGCTTGGAACTCACGCCTGCCCTATTTCACGTTGACGCCGACGTTCAGCATATGCCCCACACACGGCTACACAAGCGGCGAGCACAAGCAGTGCCCACTCTGCGGCGCCAACTGCGAGGTTTACTCGCGCGTGGTCGGCTATCTCCGACCAGTGGACCAGTGGAACGACGGGAAACAAGCGGAATTCGCCATTCGCAAAACCTTCGACAAGTCCACTGTAATGGCAACAGCGCCGCTATCTGTGTAAGAGTGAAAGCGCATGAAGTTCAGCGGCTTACAGAAAATCAGCCTCATCGACTACCCGAACAAAGTAGCCTCCGTACTTTTCACGCCGGGCTGCAACCTGCGCTGTCCCTTCTGCCACAACTGGCGCATCGCTGTGGACCCGAAGCCGCCGTTTTTGCAGGGAGCCGCGGCGCTGAGAATCCTTGAAAGCCGCAAGAAGTACGTGGACGCCGTAGTGGTGACTGGTGGTGAGCCGACAATGCATAGGGAACTGCCGAAGTTTTTGGCGAAGCTTAAGGAGCGCGGTTTCATGGTTAAGTTGGACACGAACGGGTTTTATCCCGAAGTGCTGGAGGAATGTTTGCCCTACGTGGATTACGTGGCTTTGGACGTGAAAACTTGCTTGGAGAAGTACAAGCAGCTAGGCGCGAAAGACACGGCGGGGCTGATGCGTACGGTTGAGATTTTGAAGACTGGGAAAGTGCCGTACGAGTTCAGGACAACAGCGGTTCCAGAGTTTGTTACGGCTGAGGACGTGAAGTGCATAGGTGAAATGGTGAAAGGTGCGAAAACCCATGTGTTCCAACAATTCGTGCCGCAAGACACACTTGACAAGAAGTTTGAGGCGCTTAAACCCTACGCGCCAAAAACGATTACTGAATTCGCGGGAACCATGAAAAAGTACGCAGAAAACGTTATACTAAGAGTCTAAATGTTACGTGTTTTTTGAGAGTTATCGGAAGCTGGCTTGCTACTGTGCTTCAATATTAAGAAAGAGTGAAGTTAGAACCCATAGCGCTTAGTTGTTGCCAACTCTTTTAGAGCGACGAAATTCTGCAGTAGGAACTTCAAGCGCTAAGGCGGTCTCAAGTAGATGCGAAGTTGTCCTCTTGCGACCTGAAGATCTACTCCGCTGTCTTTAGTAATGGATTTAGACGCTGGACCAACCGCTGAAATGGCTAAAACGTTTTTGAACGAGGATTTTACGCCAAGCAACTCATAAGCTGCTTCCCTTCTCAATTCAATTTCAAAATGTGTTACTTTCCACTCTTCTCCGTCTATAAGAATGTCTGTTATTTTGCCTATTCTTAAACCTTCGCAGTATACTTCTTTGCCAACCAACTCGGTGTACTTCACACTATTCCACTCCGTAAACCGTTTTTATTTCATTTATGAGCTTATAAAATTTATTCTATATCGCGCAAAGTTGGTTTTAAAGAAGCAAATGGGCATTTAGTAGCATACAGTTTTGTAAGTAACTATCGAGCAAAGTAGCCTCCGCCTCTGCTTCTTAGTATAATCATGCTCATCACGATAATGTCTAAGCTCAAAAATCGAATATTCTAGGAGAGAATTTCTGGGCAATTGGATAGGAATGACCAAGTCACTGCAACACATAAAAAAAGAAAAGAAATGGGAGAAGTCGCCATTTTTGAGCCGTAAAGTTTAAGGGTTGAGGGTTTGTTAAGTTTCGCGTACTCGCTTACTTGAGGGTTTGCGGTTTGAGCATCAAAGGAAAAACCATTGAGGAACGCAAGGCTGAAGTCCTAATCAAACTCAGAAAATACAAGCTAATTAAAAAAGAGGAGCATGAGGGCTTCTTCGCCTACATCGTCAAAATCCCAGAATATAAAGAGAAAGCCATAGTCTGGTGTATTCTTGGCTCGGCGACTGTGGGTATTGTCGCGATAAACGCACTCTACAAGTTTCTGAAGGAGAAGGAGCTGGAACGCGCTATCGTAATCAGCGAAGGCCGCTACACGCACGCGGTTAAGCAGCGCGCCAAAAAGAGTAAAGTCGAGCTTTTGCCCAAGACTTTCCCCGTGTTCGACATTTTTAAGCATGCGTTGGTTCCTAAGCACGAGATTCTAAGTGCGAAGGAAAAAGACCGGCTTCTGGCCCAATATAAGGTTCATCCGTACCAGATGCCGCAGGTAAAATCTAATGACCCTGTGGTTAAAGCCATAGGCGCCAAGCCGGGTGACGTGCTGAAAATTATTAGGAAAAGCCAGACGGCGGGCGAGCACGTAGCTTACCGCTACGTAGTAGATTAAAAGAGGAATAGAAGAGCTATTTTCCAATCATAACTTCTGTTGACTTCACAATCGCCTCTACTTCGTCGCCTACTTTTACGCCTAACTCTTCAACCGCTTCTTTCGTAATCACGGCAGTGACCACTACTGGCGCTTTAATCTCAACTTTGACCTTCGCGGTTATTCCGTCTTTTTCTATCGAGAGCACTTTTCCTTTTAACTGGTTTCGTGCGCTGATTTTCAATCCTAACACCTCCCAATACTCTTGGTCTGCAAGAACCTCACTCATGTAGACCGCCACACGTTGGTACTCCTCTAGCAGGCTCTGCCCTAGCGCTGTTAGTTTTGCGCCGCCGCCTCCAGCCTTGCCGCCCTTATAAGTTTCCACGATTGGCGCTTCGACTGCTTTTTGAATTTTTTGCAGGTAATTCCACACGTAACGGTAGGACATGCTAAGCTTCTCGGCGGCTTTTGAAATGGAGTGCTCCTTTGCTATGGTTTTTAGAATTCCGGCGCCGCCTTTGCCGAGGACTGGTTTTCCGTTGTATTCTATCCATACTTTGCAGGAGGGCTTGTGTTTCTTATTGGTGAGCATTCTCGTCTAGAGTTATTACGCATAAGATTTATAAGGTTAATCGTTATGAATGACAAAACATAACGGTGTTTGAACATGCAAGCATGGCAAAAACTGCTCATAGTCGCAGCATTAGCAACCATAATAGTGGTCGCGGGCACGCTCGTTTACTTCAACTACTTCGCCAAGAGAAGACTCTTCATATCCACAACCACAAGCCTATACGACACAGGCTTACTAGACGCAATAGAGACGGACTACGAAGCAACCCACAACGTCGACCTCAACATAGTAGCTGTAGGAACAGGCATAGCCATCCAACAAGCCGAGAACGGCGACGCCGACGTCGTCCTCGTCCACGCACCCTCAGTAGAAAAAACCTTTCTAGACGGCGGATACGGCGTGAACAGAAAAATCATCGCCTACAACTTCTTCACAATCGTAGGACCAGCAGACGACCCAGCGCAAATCGAGGGAAAAACAGCAACCGAAGCCCTAAACAACCTAGTCGCTTACGGCCAAAACATGGCTGACCAGTCGGGACAAACCCAAATCTGGGTCTCTCGAGGCGACAACTCTGGCACAAATTCAAAAGAGAAGAGCCTTTGGACTGCAGCCGGCTACGATTACACGGAACTCTCCACGGAACCATGGTTTGCAAGCACGGGTCAAGGCATGGGCGCCACCTTAAACGTGGCTAACCAAAAGAACGCTTACACGCTCGCGGACATAGGCACTTACCTGAAATTCCACGCGGACGGCTCCATAGAAATAGTTGCGCTCATAACTGAAGAACAATCACTGCTTAACGTTTACAGCGTAATGGCTGTGAACAAAGAAACAGTTCAAGCAAACCAAACAATCCACGAGCAGATAAACTTTAACGACGCTATGGACTTCATAGAGTACCTAATTTCACCCGCAACCCAGCAACTAATAAATGACTACGGCAAAGACACCTACGGACAAAGCCTCTTCCACGAAGCAGTACAACCATTAAAAGACAACGCGCCTCAACCCATAGTCAGCTGGATACAAGACTACGCATTCTTTGACGGTTCCGAATGTCCACCGCAATACAGAATAGGCGACGCAGACCTTTACACTTAGAGGCACATAGTCTTGGCTGATGTACTCGGCGGCATAGTAGAAGCATTCAGGTTGATATTTACAGGCGACCCAGAAATCTACGGAATCGTTTCCCGTTCCCTCTTTTTTTCCGGAACAGCCGTTATTTTAGCCATTCTTTGGGGTACACCGCTCGCCATGTTAATTGCCATGAAAGATTTTCGAGGTAAAACCGTAATCAAAACATTCTTCAATACTTTAATTGGCTTGCCGACGGTGGTTTTGGGCTTAATTCTTTTCCTCATCTTTTCAAGAGGTGGACCACTAGGCTTTCTAGGGTTACTTTACACGCCGGCTGCTATAATAATAGGTCAGGCTATTTTGGTGACGCCGATATTGATAAGCATTGGGGTTTCAGCTATTGAATCGGTTGACCCTGAAATAATGAGCTTAGCCCAAACTCTGGGAGCTTCGGAGTCACAAGCGCAAGTAGCAGTTTTAAAGGAAGCAGCCAACGGGATTGTTTTATCTGATATTGCCAGCTTTAACCGAGCAATAGGCGAGTTGGGAGTAGTGTTGATAGTCGGCGGCAACATAACTGGAGGCGGCGTTAACACATCGGTTCTAACGACGTCAATTTCACGTGATACTCAAATAAACGAAATCGGTCTTGCCGTGGCTCTGGGAATATTATTAGTGATAATACTTTTCACGATAAACATAATAGTGGTTGTATTAAGGAAGGCAAACTATCTAGTCGAATTAGCTAAAGGACCCTATTCGAAACTGAAACGTTCTAGAGAGACCGAAAGATGACGGTAACTGCTGAATTAAAAGACGTAACGAAAGCCTATGGCAACAAAATAGTGGTAGACGCGGTGAACCTGCAAATCCGCGAAGGCGAAATACTAGCCCTTTTAGGGCCTAACGGTTCAGGGAAAACGACAATACTAAAAATCCTGGCGTTCATCGAAAACCCGACAGGCGGCGAAGTGAAATTTCAAGGCAAAGCCGTCAACTTCAAAAACACCGAAAAAGAACGTTTGCAAAGCACTTTAGTTTTTCAAAAAACAACACTCTTCGGCGCCTCAGTATACAACAATATTGCATACGGATTGAAAATAAGGAAAGTACCTAAGGAAACGCGTGATAGAGAAGTGAAAAAGGCGCTGGAACTAGTAAAGCTAGAAGGATTTGAGAAGCGCTCTGCGAGAAAGCTTTCTGGCGGAGAACAACAGCGAGTGGCGATAGCCAGAGCCTTAGTGCTAAAGACGAAACTGCTGCTTTTAGACGAACCAACGGCAAATTTGGACCCGAAAAACGCGGGCATACTTGAAGAGGTCATTGATACCGTGAACCGCGAAGACAAAGTTACCATCGTGATGGCGACGCATAACATGTTTCAGGCTAAAAAGTTGCCTCACCGTATCGCGTTAATGGACGATGGAAAAATAACTGAAGTTGGTGCGCCAGCGGAGATTTTCGGCAAACTCTCCAAAAACTTGGCTAGCTTCGCTGCTGTCGACAACACTTTCACTGGAACCGCGAAAGCAACTGCGGCTGGCACATCAAAAGTTGATGTGGGCAACGGCGTGCAGATCGAGGTAACTGTTCAAAGGCAAGGCGCTACCGTCGTTTTCGTAAATCCGCAGGACATAATCTTGTCTAAGACCGCCGTGGAGTCCAGCGCCAGAAACGTGTTCAAGGGCAAAATCACCGAAATCACGGATTTAGATTCGCTCGTAAAACTCAAGGTTAACGTCGGCAAGCCCTTCACGGTTCAGATAACCAAGCGGTCTTTCAGCGAGATGGGACTTTGCTTGAACGCTGAGGTTTTCATCACCTTCAAAGCTTCAAGCGTCCATGTGCTTTAGGCAGGGCTTTTTCGTTCTTCCGCCAGCTCGTAGAGGATTACTAGGGCTTCGCCAAGTGGCATATTTAGCCTCGTCGCCAGCTCAGTTGGAGTTGTATCCGCTTTTTCAGGCAGTATCATGTCTCGCGTGTACGCCTTGCGGGTCGGGTACATCACCGAAGCGTGAACCGTTTCAACAAGTATGGGCCAGAGTTTTTCTTTTGTGTACTCTTCCAAGCTCATAAGGCATCAGCGAATAAATTATGGTCTGCGTGGTTATTTCAGTCTACCGCAAAGTATATTATTCATAGGGAAATTGGTGTATCCACTTCACTTTAGCAAGAAACGAGAGCGTGACGTTTAATGGACGTTAAAGCTGTGATATTCGATCTTGACGGCACAATAGTCAGTTTCAACTTGGACTATAAGGCGCTCAGAGGAGAGGTTAGAGTGTGCCTGCTGCGAGTAGGCGTTCCCGCTTCAGTGTTGTCCGTGAAGGACAGCATCTTTGAAATGCTCAAGAAAACCGAGATTTTTGTGAGAAACTCTGGGAAGTCTACTGAGGCGATGGAGGAGATTCGCAATGAAGTCTTGGTTATCGCTGAGAAATACGAGTTGGAAGCCGCTAGAGACACGAGCTTGTTGCCTGGAGCAAGTGAGACGTTGACGGCTTTGAAGCGGATGGGTTTGAAAATCGGGTTGTTCACGTTAAACAGCGATAAAGCCGCAAACTACATTCTGCAGCGCTTCAAACTTAGCGATTTCTTCGGCGTGACAGTTCCGAGAAACAAAGTCGATTTTGTGAAGCCGAATCCTGAGCACCTTGAAATGGCGCTTAAGGTTTTAGGTGTAGCGCCAGAAGAGACTGTGGTTGTGGGAGACGGCAACGTGGACATGCAAAGCGCTAGGGAGCTGAAGGCTATTGCTGTTGGCTTGCCCACAGGCACCTCCACGATTGAGCAGTTGATGCGTCACGGCGCAAATTACATTATAACTTCGATAACTGATTTGCCTGTTCTGGTAGAGAAAATAAACAGGTCGCAGGCGGCGCAATAGCCTGTTACGCTGGTTTGAAGCAGTATCACGTTTATTGGAGATTTCTCCCGCGCAAATTCCCCTTGTTTCTTTTTTGAAATTAATTACCCAAAAACTACCCGAAATATCTAAAGACTTTCTTATACCAAGGCGTAATCTTGTCTTGTATGATTCGGCATAGTTCCATAGCGACGACCTCGGAATTGTTGAATACATCGCTATTTTGGACTCTACGCACATCTATTCGATGCCGTGATAGGTGCCTTTCCCGCATCCTGTCGTAGCCTTCTTGGTTGTTGTGTATGCCACCGTCTACTTCTATAGCAAGTCGCAACGTGGGGCAATAAAAGTCTAGGATGTAACCGTATTGAACATATTGACGACGAAAGATGTGATTTGGAAATTTTGGCATGACTTGATGCTTCAAAATTTCCCACATACGCGCCTCGGCGGGCGTTGGGTTATGCCGCATTCTATAAGCTTCGTCAAATTTGAAAGGCGCGCTTCTATGACGACGGAACATACTGATCGCGCTCAAGTAAAACGATGTTCAATTCTTAATATATTGTTTGTGGGGTTGAATTGGAATTAAAGCGCGCGCTAACTCGATAGCATATTATTTTTTCATCGCTTGACCCTTGCTCTTCTCTTATTAATTCTAAGCT